>CACYZW010000008.1 GCA_902778995.1 uncultured Eubacteriales bacterium | reverse complement strand
TCCCTTGACTTAGCCCTGCTAAGCCTGCGGAAAATCGCCTTGAACTGCAGGCAAATCCACTCGAAATTGCACATGCCTCATTTTAGAAACACACTCTAACGGCTTAATTTCAGCCGTCTGCTTCCTGCTGATTTCTCGAATTGTCGCCAGCAAACCTTCGAAATTTGCAGTTTGCAATCGACCAAAATTCATCATGTTGCTGCACGATTCGATTATGCGGTATTTCCTATACATTTACGGAGGGTATCTTAGAGCATGCTGCGCAATAAGATGCAGGGCATCTCCATACGGGGCATTCACCTGTTGATGGCTCTGCTGCTGTTGGTGATTTCGGTTTTATTGTTGTTCGCGACCTTCAGAACGAAGACGGGCTATTCCAGAATGCGGGAATACACCGGCAGTTACATCCTGTGGGAGCGTGACGCCGACAACCTGCAACGGGCTTCCGATTACCTGACGGAACAGGTGCGCTGCTTCGTGGAAACCGGAAATCGGAAGTATCTGGACAATTATTTTATGGAGGCCGAAGTGACCCGCCGACGGGATAAGGCGCTGGAGAGCATCGCCCGGATCACCGACGATACCGAGGCTTACCGATCCCTTGAGGCGGCGATGGAGGAATCCGTCTCGCTGATGGATCGAGAATACTATGCCATGCGGTTGACCATTGCCGCCTACGGCTATGATATACAGGAGTATCCGGAGCAGATACAAAAGGTGGAGCTGTCGGAGGAGGACGCCCTGCTGCCCCCGGAAAAGCAGGATGTACGAGCCAGGAAGATGGTGTTTGATGACGTTTACCACATGAAAAAGGAGACCATATCGAACCATGTTCAAGCTTGCCTGGACACCCTGACTGCCGAGGTGGACG
The DNA here is from genome assembly GCA_902778995.1 of uncultured Eubacteriales bacterium. Lineage (GTDB taxonomy): Bacteria > Bacillota > Clostridia > Christensenellales > Aristaeellaceae > UBA2862. The sequence continues at coordinate 44,441 of CACYZW010000008.1, read as the reverse complement.
AGCATCAAAAGGCGGCTACGGAAAGCTTGGACGACATGCTCTACAAGGAGCGAAGCCTGATTTTTATCGCCATCTTCGCTACGCTGTCCACGCTGGTGTTGACCACACTGCTGGTCATCAGCCCGCTGCTTCGGGCCGTGGTGTTCATCCGCGCGGATCAGCCGATCCCCATCAAGGGCTCCAACGAATTCCAGTTTCTCGCAAAGACCTATAACCTGATGTACGAGGCCAACCAGGAAAAGACCGAGCGCCTCACCTATGACGCGACCCACGACCAACTCACGGGCATTCACAACCGAAGCGGCTATGTCTTCTTCCTGCAGAATACGAATTGGGAATCATCGGCGTTGCTGCTGTTCGATGTGGACAAATTCAAGGGGATCAACGACCACGGCGGCCATAAGATCGGCGACAAGGCGCTGATCAAGGTGGCAAGGACAATCGACGAGAGCTTCCGTTCGCAGGATCACGTCTGTCGCATCGGCGGGGATGAATTCGCGGTCATCATGGTGCATACCAGCCCCAGCCACGCCGAGCAGGTGAAGGCCAAGGTCGCGGGCATCAACGAGATCCTGGGTCGGGGCGAGGACGGCCTGCCGCCGATCAGCGTAAGCTGCGGCGTGGCCTATGGGGACAGGACGCAGGACGCGGAAAAGATATTCAGGCGCGCGGATGCTGCCTTGTACGCGGTGAAGTCCGCCGGCGGCCACGGTTGCCGGATCGGAGAATAAAAAAATCGCCTTAGGGAAACACCGAACAATGCTCATGGCGCAATAACGGCTGAATTTCAACCATCTGCTGACTTCAAAACCCCTTGATTACCAGTCCGGGCAACCTGCTTTTTTTGTAGTTCGCAATCGACTAAAACCCATCCCGTTTCTTCACTGTTCGATTATGCGGTTTTTTCTTTAAATCATCCCGTCACTTGTACGATCCGTTACAGCTCGGGGCAGTCGTTTCCAAACGGAGTCGGCGGCGTGTAAGCCGACCCCGATCGGAAACAGCAACCCTGAGCTGTAACCGCATTCATGCGCGAGCCGTGAGAATAACGTGTTTTTATATTGCGCAAATCATTATTATGTGATAAAATGTAAGAACAGCCATTATGCATACCGCGTAGTATTGCGACAGCGAGGCGCGCTTTCACGCGACCGATAAAGACGCACCCTGGGGAGGTGAAGCGCATGATCCAGTGGTTGATTCGGGGCATGGTGTATCTGGGAAGCCTGCTCATGGTCTACAATATCTACGGATTCGTGCGCTTTGCCCGGTACGTCAAGCAGTTGAAATCGCGGAACGCGAATAACAGACTCCTGTACATACCGATCGGGCTGCTGGTGTGCTTTTTGCTTGGCTACCTCGTGGTGGGCTTTTTCGGGAATCCGGATATCGTCATGGCGGGGATACTGTTCGGCGGCAGCATATTCGTATTTGTCATGTACAAGCTACTTACAGGCGTTACACAGCGGATCGTCGAAAACGAACGGCTCCAGGCAGAACTGATGGCTGCGGAGGAGAGCAATCGCTCCAAGACCAATTTCCTTGCGTCCATGAGCCACGAGATGCGCACGCCGCTGAACGCCGTCATCGGGCTGGACGCCATCATCATGCAGGACGGGGATCTGAAGCCGCAGACGCGGGAGCGGCTGAAGCAGATTGACGCCAGCGCCCATCACCTGCTGGATATGATCAACGATGTGCTGGAAATGAATTACATCGAATCCGGTGCCATGAAGCTGAACGAGGCGCCCTTCTCACCCGGCGATATGTTGGATCTTGTGAATGTGCTGGCGCAGACGCTGTGCGGCGAAAAGGGCCTGGATTACCGGCATGAAGTCGTCGGCAGGCTTGAAAGCACCTGCGTCGGCGACGTGCTGCGCCTGCGGCAGGTGCTGTTGAGCGTGATTACGAACGCGGTAAAGTTCACCCCGGAGGGTGGCACGGTTCGCTTTGTGACCGAGCAAACGGCCATCGACAGCGCATACTGTACGCTGCGCTTTGAAATCAGCGATACGGGCGTCGGCATAGACCCTGCCTTTATCCCCAGGTTGTTTGAATCCTTCGCCCAGGAGGACGCGACCACGACCAATCGCTACGGCGGCAGCGGTCTGGGACTTGCGATCACAAAAAGGCTGATCGACATGATGCACGGCGATATTGCCGTCAGCAGCGAAAAGGGAAGGGGCAGTACCTTCGTCATTACGGTCAGGCTTGGTGTCGTCCACGAGACGGCGGACGAGGTGCAAGACGGCGCTCTGGTGGCAAGGAATGTCCTTGCCGGGCTTCACATACTGATCGCGGAGGATATCGACATCAACGCCGATATGCTGGCGGATCTGCTGGAGTTGGAGGACATCACCACCCAGCGGGCGAAAAACGGACAGGTTGCCGTTGATCTGTTCTCGCAGAGCCCGCCGGGGCATTTTGACGCCATACTGATGGATTTGCGCATGCCGGTGATGGATGGACTGGACGCAGCCCGGGCCATACGGGCGCTGCCGAGGGACGACGCAAAGACCATCCCCATCGTCGCATTGACTGCCAATGCCTTTGAAGAGGATGTCCGCCAATCCCTGGATGCGGGTATGGACGCCCACCTGCCCAAGCCGGTGGACACCGACCAGCTGTACGATACCCTCAGGCGGCTGTTGGCAAAACACGGATAGCGCATATGGGGCGAAAGACGTTGCATATGGGGTATCCTGATTGGAGGAACGGTTTATGATCAAATCCAAACAACTGAAAAAGCCTCAGCTGGTTTTGATTGTAGACGACCAGGAGATCAACCGCGATGTGCTGGGGATGATCCTGGAGGATTATTATGAAATCATCTACGCTTCCAATGGCCGGGAAGCGCTGGACTTGATCCAGCAGCACCGCAACAGGCTCTCCGTCGTGTTGTTGGACCTCATCATGCCCGTAATGGACGGCTTTCAGGTGCTCGAACACGTTCGCAACGATGAATTCCTGAACAGCATTCCCATCATCGTGCTGACAGCGGAGCGAAGCGCCGAGCTCAAGGCGCTGCAAATGGGCGCGGCGGACTTTATCACCAAGCCCTTTGACATGCACGAGGTCATATTGGCCCGCGTTGGGCGCATCATAGAGCTGAGCGAAGGCCGCCAGCTGATTTCCGCCGCGGAGCACGATCAGCTGACGATGCTCTACAGCCGAAACTTCTTCTTCGAATATGCCAATCGGATCCATCGCTATCATCCGAACTGGCACATGGACGCCGTGGTCGTCAACATCGAGCAGTTCCATTCCGTCAACGCATTGAACGGGCGCGAATTCGGCGACAAGGTGCTGCGGATCATCGGCGATGAGATTCGAGCCTTCCTCAGCGAGACCGAGGGCATCACCAGCCGGTTCGAGGCAGATCGGTTCGATATCTATTGCCTGCACCAGGACAACTATCAGGCGCTGCTGGATCGGTTGCAGAAAAGGGTCAGCGCCCTTTCCAAGACCGCCAACATCCGCCTGCGCATGGGCGTCGCGCCCTGGCGGGAGGATGTGGAGCCGGAGCTGTTGTTTGACCGCGCCTGCGCTGCTTGCAGCATGATACGCGGCAACTACAAGACCCATCTGATGGTTTATGACGAGGAGATGCGCCTTCGGGAGATCCTGAACCAGCGCCTGCTAAACGATCTGCGGCGCGCTGTGGATGAAAAGGAACTGACGGTGTACTACCAGCCCAAGTATGACATCCAGTGCGATCCGCCCAAGCTGTCCAGCGCCGAGGCGCTGATTCGCTGGCAGCATCCGGAGCTGGGCATGGTATCCCCCGGGACGTTCATACCGCTCTTCGAGGGCAACGGCCAGATCAGCGCCGTCGACAATTACGTCTGGAACGAAGCGGCCAGGCAGATCGCAGAATGGCGGGACAAAATCGGGGTGACGCTGCCGGTGTCCGTGAACCTGTCCCGCGTGGACGTGTTCGACCCGTCGCTGGAGGAGCGGCTGGACGCGCTGGTTCGGCAATACGGGCTGGATCACAAGCTGTTGAAGCTGGAGGTCACCGAGTCGGCCTATACGGATAACGCGGAGCAGATGATCGAGCTGATCAACCGCCTGCGCAACTGCGGCTTCGAGATAGAAATGGATGACTTTGGCTCGGGCTATTCGTCGCTGAACATGCTTTCCTGCATGCCCATTGACGTACTGAAAATGGACATGACGTTCGTGCGCAACATCGGACACAGCGAAAAGGATTTTCGACTGGTCGAGGTGGTGCTGGACATTGCAAAGTATCTCAAGGTGCCGGTCGTGGCGGAAGGCGTGGAGACCCGCCAGCAGCTTGAGATGCTGAAGGAAGCCGGTTGCGAACTGGTGCAGGGCTTCTACTTCTCGCGACCGTTGCCGCCCGGGGAATTCGAGCGTTTAATCATCCGAGAAAAAGAAATTGAGAGGGAGAATGAGGCATGACGATTCAGGAACTGTATGCCAAAATAGGCGGCGATTACGATCAGGCCGTCCGCGTGATGAAGAAGGACAAGCTGATCGATAAATACGTGCGCAAGCTGACCGCCAGCAACGTCGGCGAGATGCTGGCACAGGCCGGCGAAACGATGGACGGGACGAAGTTGTTTGAAAGCGCGCACGCCATGAAGGGCGTCTGCTCCAACCTGGGCCTCGTCGCGTTGGCCAACGCCGCCGACGAGATAACAGAGGAATTCCGCCCAGGCAACGCCCGCAAGCTGTCGGATGAACAGGTCAGGGAAAAGCTGCAGGCCGTCATACAGCGCTATGAGGATACCACCCGCTGCATCCGGGAATACGAGGCGCAGGGCTGAGCGTTTCAAATGACAACCCCGGGGATCGTCCGAACATGCGCGACTGTGATCGCGCGGGCGCCTGCATGAAACCGTGACAGGCGGGTTTGGACTGTGAAATGCGCCGTTTGACCGAACAGGACAGCATATGAACAGAGCGGAGGTTGGAACCATGAGCGAGCATACGCCAAATCTGGGCATACTGTACGCGGACGAGAGTGGGCGGGGACTGACACATCCCTTTTTTGTGCTGATACTGAACGCAATCAAGGGGGAGGCCGCGGCCCGGGGGTATGACATCACGTTTATCCATCCCCGCGAGGACGAGGACTGCGTCGAGCGCTGTCGCAAAGCCGGCGTAGACGGCGTGTGCATGGTGTGCGTCGATTTTCGACAGCCGCGGTTTAAGGCGCTGGTGGAGAGCGGCATACCCTGCGTCACCGTAGACCACATCTATAAAAAGACGCCGGCTGTGCTCTCGGACAACGAGATCGGCGTGCAGAAGCTGGTGGAATACGCCATCCGGCGGGGGCATCGTCGCATCGCCTTTATTCACGGACACAACAATTCCGTCGTCACGCGCACGCGCATCAGCCAGTTTCACAACACGATGGCCTATCACAACCTTCCCGTGCCCCCGGAATACCTGCGGGAAGGGCTGTACGACGACATTCCCCTTACGCGGAAGCTGGTGCTGGAGCTGCTTCGGCTGCACGAGCGCCCCACCTGCATCCTGCTGCCGGACGACATGGCCTATCTGGGCGCCATGGAAGCGGCCAGAGAGCTGGACATGCGCATCCCCGAGGACATTTCCTTCGGCGGCTACGACGGCATCCCGATGACCCAGACGCTGACGCCCCGGCTGACCACGATTCGCCAGAGCAGCGACGACATCGGAAGGATGGCCGCAAAGCGGCTGATCGACCTCATCGAATCGCCCGATACCGCCTCACGCAAGGCAAATATCTTCCCGGTGGAGCTGATCGAGGGCGGCACCATCGCGTCGGTACGGGCGTAGCCATTTTGGGCGGGGAAGCCAGTTCCACCGCCGATGCGCCATGAGCATTGTGCGGCGTTTCCTTGAAACACACATAAAAATGTCCTTCGCTTTGCACAGAACGACATGCGTTGCAGCGTCGTTCAGAGCAAGACGAAGGACATTTTCGTTGGTATTTATTTCATTTCCTCCACATCCACACATGTGAAGCAGCAGTATCCGGGGTGGATGACGGGGCTTGCGGTGACGAAGAGCTTCTTTCCACTGGGGCCGAACGGTACCTGTTGCGTCACGCTCTCCCCCTCGAGGGCGGCGCGGCGGGCGATTTCGCACCAGGCCTCGCTGGGCGGGGCAAACAATTCGGAAAACCGCCGACCCAGCATCTGCGCGGCCTTCACGCCGATCTGACGCTCAAAGGCGTGGTTGGCGTAGAACAGTATTCCATCGCGGACCCTGTGCGATTCGTCGGCCACGACCCGGCAAACGCAATAGGAGATGGGAAGGTCGTCGTACAGGTGGAATATTTCGGAGGCGCGGCTTCTGAGGTTTTCAACGGTCGAGTGATCGTCGTGGTCAGCCAGAAGGCGAATCTCCGCCTTCTGCTTTTGTTCTTCGAGATCCTCGCATTCGGAATACACGCAGTAGCCCGCAGACATGTACAGCGTCAGCGCGACGCCGTCGATTTCACGGATATCCCCGGCGATTTCCTTGATCCTGGCGCGCAGACGGCCTGCGTCCGCGAACGCCTGGATCTGATGCAAAATCACGAATTCATGCCCGGTATAACGGCCTACGGCGCAGGTCAGGCCAAATTCCTTTTTCAGCGTCCGTCCCAGGGCGGCGATGACCTTGTCGCCGAAGTCAAAGCCGTATTGCTGATTGAGGGAGGTAAAATCGTCGATGGCGACGTGGACCCGGACAAAATCGACGTTGCGCAGGTCATATTCGTCCCGGAAGGTTTGTGCTTCCTCGGCGATGCCCCGGGAGTTGAGCAGGCCGGTGAGCATGTCCCGGCGCTTCGTCTCCTTGCCCCGGATGTCGTTCATGTTGAGCATATCCCGGTCGATGAAGCAGCCGATCAGGCCCTGAACATCGCCGTTTCGGTCGTACAGCGGCGCTTTGCTGGCGATGATGTCGCGGTTTTCACCGTTGCTGATGCATCGGCCCGGTATGTTGTGGGTGGTGATGCCTTCGCGGATCACCCGAAGCTCGTCGCTCATGTAGGCGTCCGGGTGAACGTGCCAGCCCAGATCCTCGTCCGTCTTCCCGATGATCTCCTCCGCCGACCCAAAGCCGTAGTAGGTCAAAAAGCCGACGCTCGCGCCGAGGAAGCGGCGCGCCCGGTCCTTCCAGAACAGGCGTGTGATGTCGGACTGTATCAGGTTTCGCCAGAGCACCTCCGGCGAATCGATGGCCTCGCCCTCCAGCGACTGATGGCTGAGGTGGTGCTTGTCCAAAAACGAGACGAGATCGGAATGGACGTTGCGCATCAGCAGCACATAGGTGTTCGGCTGCATGCGCATCAGTATGTATTGCTTCCATTCGTAGCGCCCGTGCGCCACGCGGGTGCGCAGATATATGGAGATGTGGCTGCGTCCGGCTTCATGCAGCTTGTCCTCGATGCCGTCGAAGTCCATCAGCCGCATATAGGCTTCCCGGTCCTCCGGGAAGATCAGGCGCTCGGCGTATTCCTGCGCGAGCATTTTCACGTTGTGCCTGCCGGAGAGCAGATCCTCCCGCGTGGCGATGTACATCGGGGTGATGGTGTCGGTGAGCGTGTCGATCAACGTGATGCGCTCGAAAAGCGTATAGATTTGCCGAATGCTGTCGTCGAGGCGATCCGTTTTGACGGATTGAGAAGCCTTGGAGAGATTGCTCATGCGAAAGAGCACGCTGTAGGCGTCCTTCGTCTGGGCGATGCACTTGGCCTGGATTTCATAGTATTCGTCGTTGGAGATGAAATACATGCGGCCCTCCTCGCCGGAGCGCGTGGATTCCATCAGGTTCAAAAGCCGCTTGGGGAGCAGCGAATAGGGCTGGGGAACGCGAAGCATTTCCTGGGTGAATATATGGGAGGCCATGCCGGTACTCTCGGCGGTCTGCTCGAAGGCAGTGTTGTAAAAGAGGATGCTGAACGAGTCCCGCCGCCCCTCGGCGACGGCCAGGGGGATGCTGTTCAGCTGACGGGCGTTGCGCAGCTGGTCGCGCTCCGCCTTGGTCATAAAGGGCACGGCGCTCAGGAAATTGATCTTTCCGATTTCGTCATAGTACCTTCGATCCTGGGGGATTTCCACGCTGATGCCCAGCTTGCGCACGTGGGCCAGGGCTTCGTCGAAGGGCATGGGCCTGCCGAAGTAATAGCCCTGCACCTTTTCGCAGCCGATGTTGCGCAGATAGCGCAGCTGTTCCTCGGTTTCCACGCCCTCGGCCAGGGTATGGATGTCGATCTCCTTGGCCATCTGGATCACGGCGTTCATGATGCGGCGGGAGCGCTGGTTGAAGGAGCTCAAAAAGCGCATATCCATCTTCAGCTCGTCGAATTCGAAGTCCTTCAACAGGTTCAGCGAGGAATAGGCGCTGCCGAAATCGTCCATCCAAACCTGGTAGCCGGCGGCATGGAAGCGGGCCACGATGTCGCGCATCCTGTCCTCCTGCTCCGCCATCACGCTTTCGGTGATTTCTATGTACAGAAAGTCGTGGGGAATCTGGTATTGGCTGACGATTTCGTCCACCACCGCAAAGATGTCGCAGAGGGCGAAATCGAGGCGCGAAAGGTTGACGGACACGGGGACGGGAACCGCCCCGGAATCGACGGTACGCCGAATTGTGGCGCAAACCTGGCGGATGATGCAGGCGTCCAGGCGATGGATGATGTTGTTTTTTTCCAGAATGGGAATAAACTGGCTGGGTGAAATGATACCGCGCTCGGGATCGACCCACCGCGCAAGAGCTTCAAAGCTGCACAGCTTCGTGGAAATCGTGCGAATGACGGGCTGATAATACGGCTGGATATGGCCCTTTGCCAGGGCGTCATCAAAATGGGCGGCGATAAACGGTTCAAGCTTCTCCATGGAGAATTCTCCTTCATGTGAAAAGTATCGTCTGCTCAGATGGCGTATGCCCGGTGTCATTCCGACACGGTGCCAGAGGTTATATTATATCATACTGTATTCCGATGAAAAATGAACAGAACGCTAAACGAATGTTCAGCCAGTGAAAAAATTCTGCATGGCGGCGGCAGACATTGCAGCCGTCATGCAGAATATGAAAAAATAATGCTCACATGATTTGAGATAAAATAATGCGCCGAAAGGTAGACAGCGCATAAGGTCATTTGGTATAATAAAAAGAATGATATGTGTATCGAAATAAGGCCTTAGGAGGACACTGTGGAAGACTGGATTGTAGTGGTGGACGACGACGCGGCCAATCTGAAAATGGCCAGCGGCGTATTCAGGGAAGCCGGGATTCGGGGCAGCTACTTCAAATCCGGAGAGGACGCCCTGGCCTATCTGGACGGCTCGAGGATTCCGGACCTGGTGCTGCTGGACATCCACATGCCGGGTGTCAACGGCTTTGAGGTCATCCGGCGGCTGAAGGAAAAACCGGCGTACCGCAACGTGCCGGTGATCTTCCTGACCGCCGATGACGACGTGGAAACGGAGACGAAGGGCCTGCATGCGGGCGCGACGGACTTTATACGCAAGCCCTTCGCCCCGGATGTGCTGCTGCTGCGGGCGCGAAACACGATTGCCCTGAACCGGCTGCAAAGCGACATGGCCCATGAAATTCAGGTGCAGACGGAGAAGCTCTCCCGGGCGTATTTGCAGATCGTGCGCGCCATGGCCACCGCCATCGACGCCAAGGACAGGTATACCCACGGCCATTCCTCCCGGGTGGCGGAATACGCCCGGGAAATCGCCCGGCGCGCCGGCTATGCCCCGGAAAAGCAGGAGGAGATCTACATGATGGGCCTGCTGCACGACGTGGGAAAAATCGGCGTGCCGGACGCCATCATCAACAAGCCCGGCCGCCTGACGGACGATGAATACGCGGCGATCAAGACCCATCCTGTGGTGGGCTCGCAGATCCTCGACCATATCGCAGACTATCCCGAACTGGTTACCGGCGCGCGGTGGCATCACGAGCGCTACGACGGCAGGGGCTATCCCGACGGGCTGGCCGGAGAGGACATCCCGGAAGTGGCGCGCATCATCGCCGTGGCGGACACCTACGACGCGATGACCAGCAACCGAAGCTATAGGGCCGTGTTGCCCCAGGCGCGGGTGCGGGAGGAAATCGCCCGCTGCTCCGGCAGCCAGTTTGACCCGCGTTTCGCGGCCATCATGCTTCAAATGATCGACGAGGACTGGGACTACCGGATGCGGGAGGTGTAGGGAACCGTGAGGGGCGACGAGCGGATCGGAAACATCGACCATACCGCGCGCCTGGCGCTGCTGATCGCACTGACGGTGCTGACCGTCGTGCTGATCGTTGAAAACCTGTTGCTGGGCTGGGAGGGGTGGATGCTTCCGGTGCTGGGGGCGGGCATCGTGGCGGCGTGGACGCTGATGATCCTGAACAACCTCCCCGGCAAAACCATGACGACGCTGTTTTCGGCCATGCTGATGCTGGAGACGTTCTACTACGGCGTACACAGCGCGAATTTGTTTCGCATCGCGCCCGTGGCCATCGTGGCGGTGATGCTCTATGCGCTGACGATGCGCCGCAGGCTGTTTTGGTGCGGCGTCGCCGTGGGCTACATCACAACGCTGTTTCGCCTGGCGGGGGATATCGCGGGCGGACACTTTGATTTCGGCGCGGAAAACGTGTTTATAACCACGTCGCACATGGCGCTGCTCGCCTTCGCGGCCTTTGTCTGCCTGTGCTTCATGCGCCTCTGGGAGACGATGCAGATCGGCCACAGCGACCAGATGGCCCGTCTGGACGAGGAACGAGAGAAAATCAACGATTTCCTGACCAACGTGTCCCACGAGATTCGCACACCGGTCAACGCGGTGGTCGGCCTGTCAAGGCTTCTCGAGCGTCGGGATCTCGCCGAGGACCTGCGCAGCGATGTCCTCTCTGTTCAAAGCGCGGGGCTGAGAATCGCAGACGAGCTGGACGATATATTGGATTATACCGAGGTGGACATGGGCCGGGCGGTGGCGGCCTGTGAGCCGTACATGCTCTCCTCCATCGTGAACGACGTGCTTTCCGAGCTGAAAATCGACATGAAGAAGGATGTCGAGCTCATTGTGGACGTTGACCCGGCGATACCCAACGTGCTGATGGGCGACAGGACGAAGCTCAAGCGCGTCATGCGGCACCTTCTTGCCAACGGTTTAAAATTTACCGAGACGGGCTGTGTCGTCGCGCACCTCTATGCGGCGCCGCGCGACTATGGCGTCAACCTCTGCCTGAGGGTGACGGACACGGGCCCCGGCATTGAAGACGATACCCTGGAGCACCTGTCGGAGCGCTTCTACAAGGGCAATTCAGGCCGCGCCCGCTCGACGGGAGGTCTGGGGCTGGGACTGCCCATCGTGACCGGCTTCGTCCGGCTGATGGGCGGCTTTGTCAGGATCGAACGGGGGGAGAACGGGGGAACCGACATCCTCGTCAGCATACCCCAGAAGGTATCCGACGCCGCGCCCTGCATGGCTGTCGGTCAACCTCAGGCCGTTCAGGTGGCGGGTTGCTTCAATTTCCACATAATCGCCCATCCCATGGCCCGCGAGGCCTACCGGAACATGTTCATGCATACGGCGGCGCGGCTGGGCGTGGAGGCGATCCTGGTCGACGGGCCGCAGGCGTTGGCGGCGATCCTTGACCAGGGAACGCTGACCCATCTCATGCTGGATGCGGACAGCTACGGCGCGCAGCGGGAGGCTGTGGAGCGCTTCGCCGTCCGGGGCGCCGTGGTCGTGGTTGCCGGAGAGGATTGGGCGTTGCCGCAGCACAGCCGGGCGCACGTCCTCCGCAAACCGGTGTGCTCCTTCCATGCCGTGAATCTGCTGAACGCATCCGGCACACAGGCGCAGACGACCCCGCAGGAGGTCGCGTTCCCCGGCGTGAGAACGCTGATCGTCGACGACGAACCCACGAACCTGATGGTGGCGGAGGGCCTGCTGAGCGGCTACGGCATGGAAATCGACACGGCGCTCAGCGGCGCGGAGGCGATAGAAATGTATCGGGCGCACCCCTTTGATCTGGTGTTCATGGATCACATGATGCCGGGCATGGATGGCGTGGAAGCCGCGCGACGGCTGCGCGCCCTGGAGCGGGATAAGGGGCGCGACCTGTACATCGTCGCCCTGACTGCGAACACGGTCAGCGGCGCGAGGGCGATGTTTCGGCAGGAGGGCTTCGACGGCTTTGTCGCCAAACCCATCGACGTGCAGGAGCTGGACAGGACCCTTCGCACGGTGCTGCCCAGGGCGATTGCCGTCAGATCGGAGGACGGCGCGCAGGCGGAAGCCCCGTCGCGGACGCTATTCGAGGCGTTGCAGGCCGCAGGCGTGGATACGGACGCCGGCCTGGGCTACTGCGGCAACCGCGTTTCGCTGTACGAGGAGGTCCTGGCCCGGTTTGCGGCGTCGGGCGAGACCCGGTGTTCCGAGCTTGAAGCATGCTTCGCAAATGGGGATTGGACGCATTATGCCATCGGCGTTCACACGGTGAAGAGCACCGCGAAGATGATCGGGGCGCAGGACGTGTCGCGGCGGGCCGCCTTCCTCGAAGCGGCGGCGAAGGCGGAACATATCTCCGACATCAAGGCGCAGCACCGGGATTTCATGGATGCCTGTACGTCGCTGATACGGACCCTTCGGGAACTGATGCCCGCAGCGGAAGAAACAGAGACAAGATCCGGCGCTGAGCCTGTCGATTCCCGGACGGTCAGGGACATGCTTCGGACGCTTGCGGCGGCGCTGGATGATTTCGACGCCGACGGCGCGGACGACGCGCTGAAGAAGCTGGAGAGCTGCGACCTCGGCGCCGATGCGCTCACCGGGCTTGTCAGCCGGCTTCGCGGACAGATCGACGACTTCGACCTGAAGGGGGCGGGGGACACGGTTCGAGAGGCCCTCGCCCGGATGGAAGGGGGGGCGGACGCATGAAGCGGTGGCTTGCCCTTCTGAACGATCCCAGCCGGGACATCTACGAGCGTCGCTACCGGCTGCTCTCCGCCATCAGCATCGTCAACCTGTTCCTGTGGCTGGCGGTGGCCGCTGTGGTAGACTTCCATCCGACGCGGCTGGTCTTCTTCCTGATCTGCGATCTGCTGTTCATCCCCACGATGATCTTTACGCTGCGCACCGGAAAGATTCAGCAGGGCGCGGGCGGGAGCGGCATCGTGCTGGTGTTTTTGATGCTGCCCTTCGCCTTCTTCTACAACGGGGGCATCGAGGCCGGCGCGCCGAACTGGTGCATCATGGCCCTGATATTCGTCACCCTGACGATCCGGGGCAGGCTGCGCAACTTCCTGCTGGTCTCGGACATCGTGGTCACCGCAGTCTGCTACGTCGTCACCTATATCCACCCGGAGCTGGTGGTGCAGTATACGAAACAGGCGGCCTACGTGGATTCGCTGGCTTCGCTGATCATTACCGCCAACATGACCGGCAGCATGTTCCTGTTCCAGCTGCACGTCTCGGCTCAGGAGCGCAGCATGCTGCAGCGACAGAGCCGGGAGATCGAGGAGCTGAACCGGGCGCAGAACAGCTTCTTTTCCAGCATGAGCCACGAGATTCGCACGCCTGTGAACACGATTATCGGCCTTAACGAGATGATATTGCGGGAAAACGTGTCGGACGAGGTGCTGGAGGATGCGCGGCACATCGAGACCGCCGGACGCATGCTGCTCCAGACGGTCAACGACATTCTTGAAATGTCGAAGCTGGAGTCGGGCCAGCTTGAAATCGTCACCGCCAGCTATCGAACGGGCGACATGCTGTCGGACATCGTAAACATGATCTGGGTCAAGGCCCGGGAGAAGGGGCTGTATTTCAGAATCGAGGTCGATCCCGCGCTGCCCGTCGGCTTGTACGGCGACGAGATGCGCATCAAGCAGGTGCTCCTCAACCTGCTGACCAACGCCGTCAAGTACACCGAGGCGGGCGGCGTTACCCTGTCGGTTCAGGGGGAGCGGACCGGAGAGGGCGCGATTCGCGTGACCTATACGGTGACGGACACCGGCATCGGCATCCGCAAGGAGGCCATCCCGAATCTGTTCACCGCCTTCAAGCGCGTGGATGAGCATGACAACCGGCACATCGAGGGCACGGGGCTGGGGCTGTCCATCGTCAAGAAGCTGCTGGACCTGATGGACGGAACGATCAGCGTCAACAGCATCTACACCAAGGGCACCACGGTCATCGTTCAGCTTCCGCAGTCCATCGCAGACGAATCGCCGGTGGGCGACATGGACATGCGGTATGGGCGCACGGCCGGCCGTGAGGCGCGGTATGTCCCGGCCTTCGTCGCGCCCGCCGCACGGGTGTTGGCTGTGGATGATACCCCGGCAAACCTGCTGGTGGTGGAAAAGCTGCTGCGGGACACGCGGGTACAGGTGGACACGGCCCCAAGTGGCGCGGCGGCGCTGGAAAAGACGCTGCAAACGCGCTACGACGTGATACTGATGGATCACGTCATGCCCGGCATGGACGGCATCGAATGCCTGCGGGCGATTCGCGCCCAGGCGGGTGGCCTTTGCCAGGACAGCCGGATCGTCGCGCTGACGGCGAATGCCGGCAGCGAGATGGAGCTGATGTACCGGCGGGAGGGCTTCGACGGCTACCTTGCCAAGCCCATTCGCGGGGAACAGCTGGAACGGGAGCTAATGCGGCTGCTTCCGGTGGAATTGGTCCAGGCGACGCAGGCGCAGAGCGGGGTTTCGGAACAGCCCCTGCCCGGAATGGCCGAGGCCCGCGTGCGCAGGCAGATCGCGGTCACGACGGACAGCAGCTGCGACCTGCCGGAGGACATCGTCCGTGCGCTGGGCATTGCCGTCATACCCTTCTACGTTCAGACGGGGGACGCGCTCTTCAAGGACGGCGTGGAGGTGGACGCCAGGGGCATCGTGGGCTACATGGAGCGGGGCCAGCTCGTGCGTTCGATCCCGCCGAGTCGGGCGGAGATGGAGGCGTTCTTCGCGGAGATTTTGACAAGGGCCAACAACGTCATTCACATCACCGCAGCCAGCGCCATCAGCCAGGCCCATCCCGTCGCCCGAGCCGCAGCGGAGTCGTTCAACAACGTCACGGTGGTGGACAGCGCTCACCTGTCCAGCGGCACGGGCATGCTGGCGATGTATGCCGCGCGGCTTGCGCTGGAGGGCAAATCGGTCGATGAAATACTGTCTGCGATGACCGGCTACAGGGAAAGAATCGTCAGCAGTTTTGTGATCGACACCGCCGACTATCTGGTGCGCGCGGGCCGAACGAGCCGGCGCGTGAAGCTGATTTCCGACGCGCTGCTGCTGCATCCCCAATTCCAGATGCTGCGGGGCAGGCTGCGCACCGTGCGGCTGTTCCTCGGCCGGCCGGAGCGCGTGCGGCGCAAGTACATCGCTTCGACCTTCAAGCGGTATCCGCCTGCCGACGGCGGCATGCTCTTTTTGACCCATGTAGGGCTGAACGCCCGTGAACGGGAGGCGATCCTCGGGGAAGTGGGCAGGCACGCCCGGTTTGAAAGGGTGGTCGTCCAGAACGCATCCTCCGCGATTTCAGCAAACTGCGGGCCGGGTACCTACGGACTGATCTATGTGACGCAGACCCGTTCTGATGTATAGCGGTGAATGAAGCAAAGGAGAAGCAAATGATTACGGTCAATCTTTATTACAGGGGCACGAACGGAAGCGCCCGACGGTTCGCCGATGAAATGGAGGCCTCCGGCATTGCGGCGGCCATACGCGCCGAGCCGGGCAACCTGCGCTATCAGTACTTCCAGCCCCTCGACGATCCGGAGACGGTTCTCCTGATAGACGCGTGGGAGGATCAGGCGGCCATAGACGCCCATCATGCGAGCCCCATGATGGCAAGGCTGGCAGCGCTGAGGGATAAATACGACCTTCACATGACCGTGGAACGGTATGTGAGCGAGGCAGTGGGCACAGATGAACAGTTTATCAGGAAGTGAGCGAAAAATGAATCACAGGCGGGAGATAGCCCGTATATTGATGAATCTGCGGAGAAACAGCACGTCGGGCGCGATACTGGTGAACATGCTGATCGCGGCGGTGAGTCTGTTTGTCAACGGCTTCGGAATATATCTGACAATACAGGCCAACATTGGCGCGGGCCCGTGGGACGTGCTCAACCTGGGCCTGTCGAAGACCCTGGGCATACTGTACGGCACCGCTTCCATCGCGGTTTCGCTGGGCATACTGCTGATCGACATCGCCCTTGGCGAGCCCATCGGCATCGCCATGTTCATCGATGCCGTGGTGGTGGGCAAATCGGTGGATTTCTTCAACTGGCTCGGCGCGGTGCCGCCCTGCCGTTCGCTTTGGACGGGAATCCCCATGATGATCGTGGGGCTGTTCATACTGGCCTATACCCAATTTACATACATGATCGCGTCGCTGGGATGCGGCCCCCGGGACACCCTGCTGGTCGGGCTGGCGAAGCGGGCGAGGCGCGTGCCCATCGGTTTGATCAGCATCGCCTTGCTGAGTACGGCCACACTCATCGGCTGGCTGCTGGGCGGCCCCGTGGGCGTGGGGACGCTGATCTGCGCCTTTGGGTCCGGCCCCGTGATGCAGCTGGCGTTTGCCACGGTGCACTTCGACGCCACCGGCATCCGTCACCAGCGGCTCACGGAATCGGTGCGGATCGTACTTGCGAGATAGGGGGAACGGGGCGGTCAGCCGACCGTCATCTCCCCGCGCAGACTCTTTTCCATTCGGGCGCGGATATCGTCTCCGGACAGCTTCCGGCTGAACAGGTAATACAGCTTGGCGACCGCCGCTTCGGTGGTGATGTCGAAGCCGCTGACGGCGCCGGCGTCCCTGAGCGCGGACGAGGTCTCGTAGGCGCCGAGGGAAACCGTGCCGTGGGGACACTGGGAGCAGACGATGATGACCGTTCCGTTGTCGGAGGCCTTGCGAATGATGGGAAGCAGGGCGTTCGCGTGCGCCGGTATGTTCCCCGCGCCGAAGGTTTCGATGACGATGCCGCGAAGCCTTTCCGTCATGATGGAATCAAACAGCTCAAACTGGATTCCCGGGAATACCTTGATGACGCCGATCGGCACGTTTTTCAGCGGCTGTATGGCAAATCTGCCCCTGCATGGCGGAAGCAGCGCGGCGGCGTTGAAGCGTATGGCGATGCCCGCCTCTGCCAGCGGAGGATAGTTGGGCGATTCAAAGGCGATGAGGTCGTCGGCGGAATACTTGACCGATCGGTTGCCCCGCAGCAGCTTTCCGCCGAAGTACAGGCATACCTCGTGCACCTGGTCGCTCGCGGCGATCAACAGCGCGGTGATGATGTTGTCCCGCGCGTCGTTGCGTATTTCACACAGGGGGATCTGTGAGCCCGTCAGCACGACGGGTTTTCTGTTGTTGCGCAGCATGAAGGACAGGGCCGACGCGGTGTAGGCCATGGTATCCGTGCCGTGCAGCACCACAAAGCCGTCGTAGGCGTCGTAGCGTTCGGCGATTACCGCGCCGATGGCGTTCCATTCCACCACGGTGATGTTCGAGGAATCCAGCAGGGGATCCATATCGACGATGTCCCACCGGGGCATTTCCGCGGCATGCAGCTCGGGTATCGCCTCCAGGAGGGCGTGAAACGCCTCCTTTTGCGGCGCGTAGCCCAGCGGCGTGTTCACCATGCCGATGGTGCCGCCGGTATAGATGACCAGGACCTTCTTGTTATTCATCATCGCGTTCTCCTTTGAAGCGCTTTGAAAGTCAAAGCGGATAATTAAGGAAACACCGCATAATCGAATCGTGCAGCAACGAGATGAATTTTTTAGTCGATTGCACACTGCAGATTTCGAAGGCTTGCTGGAGGCAAGTCAAGAAATCAGCAGGCAGCAGGCGGCTGAAATTCAGCCGTTAATGCGCCATGAGCATTGTGCGGTGTTTCCTTAATTCTATCACAACAATATTGTATAATCAATGTTTATTTTGTATTGACAGGATACCCGCTATCCATTATAATCAGTGTGTAATATAGCGCCGACAGGAGCGATGTGCGGCAAGGGAGCGCATATCCGAACGGAGGGCGGACACTGCCTGCTCACGGGCCGATCCGGGCGTCTGTGACGGTTTTGTGATGCCTGAGATGCTATAATTCAGCCACAACGAAGCGTAAGGAGGTCATGAACATGAAGAAGATTGCAACGGCGATATTCGTGCTTGTGTTGATCGTGGCGCTGGCTGCGCCGGCGCTCGCCATGCGCGAGAAGATGTACGTCAAGAAGGATTGCAACGCCTATCAGGAGCCGGACAAGCATTCCCGCGTCACCATGCAGCTGCATGTGGGACACGATCTGACCGTAACGGACTATGTGGAAGGGTTCTATCAGTGCCGCTACGGCTGGGTACAGGGCAAGTACCTGAGCTACACCTGCCCCCACAAGTGGGGAAGCTGGCACACCGTCAAGAAGCCCACCTGCACCCAGAAGGGCAAGAAGGAGCGCACCTGCAAGTACTGCGGTGAAGTGGAGACGGAGAGCATCAAGAAGACCGGCCACAACTGGGGCAGCTGGAAGGTGACGAAGGAGGCCACCTGCACCGTGCAGGGCACCCGCAAGCGCACCTGCAAGAATTGCGGCGAGGTGGAGACGGAGCGCTTCTATGCCGACCATAAGTGGGGCAACTGGAACGTGACCAGGGAACCCACCTGCACCGCCAAGGGCCAGAAGGAACGCACCTGCAAGGTCTGCGGCAAGGTGGAGACCCGCGCCATCGACATGCTTCCCCACGATTACGAGTGGCAGATCACCGTCGAGGCCACCGACCATTCCGCCGGCAGCCGGGCGCGGGTCTGCAAGGTCTGCGGCCACACCGAAAAGGCCCAGAGCTACGATCCTGAGGGCACGCTGCGCCGCGGCAACAAGGGCGACGACGTGCGCAGGATGCAGCAGCTGCTGGTGGAGCAGGGCTATCTGAACGCCGGTGGCGCTGACGGCGTCTTTGGCGGCGGCACCGAGAGGGCGCTGATGCAGTACCAGAAGGATCGCAACCTGAATCCCGACGGCATCGGCTGGCCCCAGACGCTGAAGGACCTGGAGCACGATTTTGGCCCCTGGGAGACGGTGAAGGCAATGACCCGCGAAGAGGCGGGCGAGCGCGTGCGCGTGTGCCGGGGCTGCGGCTTTGAGCAGCGCGAGACCGTGGAGCCGGGCGATGTGATAGAATTCGGCGATCGCGGCGAGAACGTCCGCGCCATCCAGCAGATGCTGAAGCAGGCAGGCTATGACGCCGGCGGCTTCGATGGCATCTACGGCAGGAAGCTGGACACCGCCTTTACCAACTTTGACGCGGCCCACAGCATGGAATTCCAAAAGGGCAAGATTCGCCCCGTGGACGTTGACGCTCTGGTCAACAGCTGGCTGGAATCCACAGGAACAACCCTGACGGAGAGCGGCATCGATTCTGAGGTGAACCTGGTGCTGACCGTCACCCCCTCCACCGATGAGGCATCCGACAGCGACGTGACCACCTACAGCTGGTCCCTCTACAACATGGGCGCCGAGGACTGCATGTTCAACGCGCTGCTGTTGACCTTCGGCGATAATCCCGATTTCAACAGGGACGACCTGGTCATGGTGGTCGACGGCGAGAAGCTCAAGGCCAATTCCGCCAACAGCGTCTCCGGCAGCTTCCACGTCGCCAAAGCCTGGGGCGAGGGCAACCTGAACTTCGCCGCAGTGGCCGTCTCCGACGAAACCGGTACAAAGTGGCAGAGCAATGTGGTGACATTTGAAGCTGTCGACGAAGGCGCGCCCAGGACTATCGCGCCCCAGAGCTATGATATCGATGTCAACAACCTGCCGGACGGCATCTACCCGGTTGCCTTCAATCGCGGCGACGTGATGAAGGGCGCTTCGGGCACCTATATGAATGCCGTGCACATCTTCACCGAGGATTGGTATGACATCGTGGACATCGACATGCTCAAGGTCGGCGATAGCATCGTCGCGGACGGCGAGACCCTGGTGGTGAAGTCCATCGAGCGCGGGGAAGACGTGCTGATCAACGGCGGCCTTGACGAGGGTGGCGTCACCCTGACCAATCCGGAGGATACCAACGGCTACCGCTTCTGGGGCTACGACGACATGTCCGCCTACACCGAGCAGGGCGTGACCACGCTGCAGGTCGATCCCTCCGCGACCTACACCGACAGCTCCGATATCGAGAGCGATCCGGTCAAGGCGGATTACGACGGCATCGTGGACGCCATGCTGGCTGCGAAATACGATGACTTCGACCAGTACAATACCACGGTCCGCATTGAAAACGGCAGGGTGGTGGAGATCGT
The DNA here is from genome assembly GCA_902778995.1 of uncultured Eubacteriales bacterium. Taxonomy (GTDB): domain Bacteria; phylum Bacillota; class Clostridia; order Christensenellales; family Aristaeellaceae; genus UBA2862. The sequence continues at coordinate 24,180 of CACYZW010000008.1, read as the reverse complement.
GCGGACTTACACGCCGTAACGATGCGTTCGGATTGATGCCGCAGCCTGTTGTGGCACACATATGGCGGGAACGGTTGACCGGGAGATTTCCCCGGTCAACCGTTCCCGCTTAACACTTCTGTGATTCGCCGCGGTTGCCCCACGAACGGCATCGGTTCCTCTTGTCTGCATGGCCGATCTGTGCTAAAATGAGCCAGATACGACCTCGAAGGGAGACGTGACAGATGATTTTGAAGGATCAGGCGTTTTGCCCGGCCTGCGGGTCGGCGCTGGTGGAACGGACGCTTGAAGGCGAGGGCATGGTACCGTATTGCGGGCAATGCGCCGCATTTCGCTTTCCACAGTACAATGTGGCGGTCAGCATGATCGTTAGGGACGAAGCGTCGGGGGATATCCTCCTTATACAGCAATACGGGCGGCCCTTCTACATACTCGTCGCAGGCTATGTGAACCGTGGCGAACAGGCCGAGCACGCCGTTGCGCGTGAGATCAGGGAAGAGACAGGGATGACGGTCACGAGGGCGCGCTTCAATCGCACGAGGTTCTTTGAACCATCAAATACGCTGATGATCAATTTCACGGCATATGTGAGCGACGCGGCGGGGATCGACACAAACGCGGAGATCGACCGGTACAGATGGTTTTCGCCGGATGAAGCGCGCAAGAACATCAAGCCCGGCAGTCTCGCCGCTGAGTTTTTAAACGCCTATCTGGATGAGAATCCGGCGTGAGAGGTGATAGGATGAAGCTGGCAGTGCTATTTCCAGGGATTCGCTATACCGTTTCGAAGCCCCTGCTCTACTATGCCGGCAAGCTGGCGGCATCGGCAGGTTATACGGTCATTCCGGTGGCCTATGGCGACTTGCCGAGGGATGAGAAGGGCGATCCTGTGAAAACGCGCCTGTGCATCGCCGTCGCCTGTGAACGGGCGAAAGAGGCGTTGCGCGGCGTCCAATGGGATGATTGCGAATCCGCGCTGTTCATTGGAAAGAGCATCGGAACGACCGTAGCGGCAAGGTATGCCAGAGAGCAGGGCGTTCCGGCAGACCTGATTTTGTTGACGCCGCTGGAGGAGACGTTTCGGTTCACAAATGGAACCGCGATTGCGTTTCACGGAACGGCTGATCCGTGGGCGGACACTGGTGCGATCAAGCGCGCGTGTGCTTTACAGGGCATCCCGCTGTACCTGACAGAGGGTGCCAATCATGCCCTGGAGACGGGGAATGTGAAAGCGGATCTTTCCGCGCTGACGGCGACCATGGCCGTAATGGAGAAATTTATTCACAATACTGGCAAAGATACTGTCGATTGACGAGCCATCGGAGATCGGGCGCGCCTTATGCAATGGACAAGATGATGGCCGGCTGCTTTGGCAGCCGGCCATCGTGCATTTTAATCATGCGTTCGGGTTGGCGTAGGTTTCGTCCGCGTATTGCAGCGCGTTCAAGGTGTCGTCGTCGACGACCGGGTTAAAGAGGTCGATTGCCGGCAGATTCAGAGCAAAGGCTTCGTTGCAATAGCTCTGGAAGGCGTCGATGGCGGCAACGGTGGCTTCATCCAGCATGCCGGGCGTGAAGCTGTCGGCGGCGAGCCAGCCCAGGCTGACAAGACGCGATTGCAGGGCGGTAATGCCAGCCTCGTCAAGTGTGATGCTCTCAACCCCGCTGGAATCCAGATCTTCGTCCTCGGCATCCTGATACTCGCCTTCGAAATCTTCATATTCGCCTTCGGAATCCGGCCACTCATCGAGCACCTGCTCATCGTCCTCTGGTGCCTCGTATTCCACCTCGGGCGCTTCCCAATCGTCCTCGATAGCCGGCAAATCTGCCTCGGGCTCCTGGTATTCCTCGTCGAGTCCCTGGAATTCCATCTCAGGCTCCTGCCAGTTGTCCTCCGGCTCCTGGTAATCTTCCTCGGACGCCTGGTCTTCTTCCTGCTCCTGGTCGCCCTCTCCGGGCTCCTGGTATTCATCTCCAAGCCCATAATATTCCATCTCGGGATTCTGCCAGTCGTCCTCAGGTTCCTGGTAATCCTGTTCGGGCTCCTGATTGCTTTCCTGCTGCCCCTGGGATTCATCGTCGGAGGCTTGTTCTTCTTCCTCCGGTTCCTGGTAATCGTCCTCGGATGCCTGGTCCTCTTCCTCCGGTTCCTGATAATCGTCCTCAGACGCCTGGCCTTCTTCCTCCGGCTCCTGATAATCGTCCTCGGACGCCTGGTCTTCTTCCTCCGGTTCCTGATAATCTTCCTCGGACGCCTGGTCCTCTTCCTCCGGCTCCTGGTAATCGTCCTCGGATGCCTGGTCTTCTTCCTCCGGTTCCTGGTAATCGTCCTCAGACGCCTGTTGTTCTTCCTCTGGCTCGCGATATTCCTCTTCGGACGGTTGCGCGTCTTCGGATGCGCCGACGTACAGTGCGAACGACACCGAAGCGGCAGCGCCTTCAGCCTCTGTTCCGCCTGCGGGAATGGCCGTGATGTTCAGGGTGTAGACTTCGGTCGGATCCAGTGCGCTGGTATAAGCGGACAGGGAGGGCGTAGTGACCGTTCTGGAATCGAGCACGTTGTTTCCGGAATCGAGCAGTTCAACGCGATATTCCGCAACGTCGCCCTCTGACTGCCAGTTGATGGTCAGCATGTCGCCGGAGACATAGGCGATGCCGTTGGCCTCCTCCTGCACATAGTCCAGTGTGATCACCGGCTCGGTAACACGGTTGGCCGCCTGCGCCTCCGCGTCATCGCCCTCCGGCACCTCCCCGGCGGGAACATTGTCGTCCTCGTCCTCGGGCGCCTCGTCAGGTGTAACGTCCTCAGGTACTTCGACGGGGATATCATCCGCAGGCTCCTCGTCGGGTGCAATGTCCTCAGGCGCTTCGACGGGGATATCATCCGCAGGCTCCTCGGCGGGCGCAACGTCCCCAGGTACTTCGTCGGGTAGATCGCCTTCGGGCTCCACTACCGGTGCAACATCCTCAGGCCCTTCGGCGGGTGTTACGTCCTCGGGCTCCACTGCCGGTGCAACATCCTCAGGCGCTTCGGCGGGCGTAACGCCCTCGGGCTCCACTGCCGGCGCAACATCCTCGGGCACTTCGGCGGGTGTAACGTCCTCGGGCTCCACTGCCGGCGCAACATCCTCAGGCGCTTCGGCGGGCGTCTCAGCGGGGACTTCGCCCTCGGGATTTTCTTCGGGCGTGTCGGCGGGTACCTCAGAATCGGTTTCATAAGACGGTTCTTCAATCGCTTCCTCCGGCAGGACCTCGTCCTCCGGCTGCGCATGGTCGTCGTCGCCCTGTTCCTTGTCCTCGTCTCCGTCGTCCACGTCCTGTGCTTCCACAGAGGGGTCGGGCTCGAACGTGGCGATGGGCTCAAGGGTTTCCTCGGGCGCGTCCGGTTCGCCGTCTGTGCCTTCCTCAGCCCCTCCGACAGGTTCGGGAGTCGGTTCGGGGGTCGGCTCGGGAGTCGGCTCGGGGGTCGGTTCGGGGGTGAGTTCGGGCTCGGGCAGCTCCACATCCGGCAGCGAGAACTGTAAGGAATTGGAGCGGGCCTCCTTCATGTCGCCGTTTTCGGGGATCGCGTTTACGGATATGGTGTAAACCTCGCCCGCATTCATGGCGTCGGAGCGTATGCTGGCCTCGAGGCCGGTCATGTTTTCGTCGACGACCACATTGCCGCTCTCGTCCTCGATGCGCACGTTGTAGCTGCCCACCTTGCCCTCGGCAAACCATTCAAAGGTGACGATACCGGGCAGCAGATAGCTTACGTCGTTTTCACAGCGAGCGACGGTATCCAGCGTGATCACGGGAATGCCGATCGCATTGTCGGGATCAAGAACCGTCGTCACCGTCCTTTCCATCCTGACAAAGGTGACCTCCGCCTGGGTGACGTGCTTCCTGTCTCCGTCCTCGGGGTATGCCTTGACGCGCAGCGTGTACTCCAGGTCGCAATCCAGCGTAAAGATGGATACGCCGGTGCTGGTCATCATCGTGTCCTTGTCGATATAGACATTGCCGTCGGAATCGCTGACGCGGACGTTGTAGTATTCCACATCGCCCTCGACGTCCCAATCGAAGATGACATAACCGTCAGGCGCGCTTTCCTCGGAGATGAAGTAGACGTCGTCGTCCTCAAAGTCATAGTTTTCAACATAGATATCCGGTATACCGATGATCGTGGGCTTCACGTATTCCGGCGCATCGGGGGAGAACAGCAGCTTCTGGGTGTGCACGGTGGCGACGCCCGTGGGCCTGAGGCCCACCTTCTTCTGGAACAGGGCCACGGCTTCCTTGGTTTCCCTGCCGAAATAACCGTCCACGGGGCCGTTGAAGTAATTCAGATCCCTGAGGCGGCGCTGCAGGCGCTCGACGCGCTCGTTGTCGTCGCCGCGGCGCAATACGATGTAGCCGGGGGCTTCGGGCGCGTTGCGGGAGAACAGCAGGCGCTGCATGGCCGCATCGGCCTTGCCGGTTTCGCGCAGGCCGGCCGTGCGCTGGAATACGCGCACCGCAGAGGTGGTTTCACAGGTGTAAGTGCTGCCCGGGCTGCATTCCAGATAATACAGCGCCTTCAGGCGATTGTTCAGCTCCCGCACGCGGTAGCCCGTGTCGCCCGGATAGAGGTCGATGTAGCTGGAGCACTGCTCGGCCCGGTCGGAATAGAGAAGCTTCAGCGTCTGCCGAGTGGCGGCGTTGCTCTCCGGCAGGCCGTTTTCCTCCTGGAACAGCTGCACGGCCTTCATCGTCCGAGGGCCAAAGATGCCGTCTGCGGCGTCGGCCAGATAGCCCAGCTCGCGCAGGCGCTCCTGCATCCGCCTCACGCGCATGCCGCGGTTGCCGCGGGTCAGCTGGAGGTAGGGGTCGTAGGCGCCGAGGCTGCCGGAGAGTATGACCCTTTGCAGTTCTGCGTCCGCCACGCCTGTCACGGGGCGATCCAGGTCGAACTGCAAAAGCTGCACGGCAGCCTGGGTGCGGGGGCCAAATATGCCGTCCACATAATAATCGTAATAGCCCAGGTCCTTCAGCGGCTGCTGGATGGCGCTCACCGCGTCGCCACGGCTGCCCCTGGACAGGGGAGCATACTGGGGCACGGGTTTCAACAGATCCCACGCGGTCTGTTCGCCGCTGAGCTTGTTCGCCTCGATCAGCCGCAGGATGGGTGCCGCGACGTCGGCTTCTGATTCAAATTCGATAAACGAGAAGGTGGGCTTGGTAACCTTATCCTTCAGCTGTGCGTAGACGTTCAGCTGACCGCTCATGCCCTCGATGCGAAGGCCGTCAGCAACGTATTCCGCAGGCAGTTTGTAGGTGGAGAGGTCGGGATAGCGCCTGTACGCCGCCAAGGTGCCCTTGACGGTGTCGACGCGGCAAACGGTGTTGTCGGCTGCCAGCATGAACAGGGCCTTCCCTGTGGCCGTCAGCTGATCCTTCATCTTCACCGCGGGAGTCAGCACCACCCTGGATTTCAGGGTGTTGAGATCAAAGGCCTTCAGGCGAAGCACGCTGCCCTTGCGGGTCAGGTAGTAGACCGCTTCGTTCAGCCGGGCGTAGGCGGTCACATCGGTGTCGATCAGCGTGGTATTGTAATTGAAGCAGCTCTTTATGTACAGCTGCGAGCCATCGGTCAGGTAGATTTCATACCTGTCGCCGGTAACGCCGCTGCGGGGCATGTCGGCGTTGTATATCTCGAATTGACCTGTCTGTTCGACGTACAGCATCGTTCCGGCCTGATCCACCAGCTGGAAGATCAGTCCCTCCGCCGAGATGTACAGGCGATCGATGGGCTCAACGGCGGTATAGGCGATCTCGGCGCCCAGGGTGCGCAGATTCACCCGCATCAACTGCCTGCGATTCGCGCCGGTGACGTAATAGGCCGTATCCTCGCTCGCGAGGCAGGCGGCCTTTACGTCGGTGGCGACGAGGGATTCCTCAAGGGTCTGCAGGTCGATCACGTAAAGATCCTGGGTGTCCGTGAAATCGTCCGGGCTCAAATAGAGCACCCGGTAGGCGTCGATGGCCACGACGCTGTCCGCCGTCTTGCTGTTGATGGCCTCCGGTTTGCCGGGCAGAAACAGGTGCCCTTCGCCGTCGGTATAGGCGGCAAAGGCATCGCTGCGGGCGACAGGCCCGCCTTCCGCCACCGCAAGGGGCGCGACGACCAGGCACAGCGCAAGCAGCAGTATGAGCATTGCGATCCTTTTCATTGTGCTGTCCTCCTGATAATAATGTCTGTTTGACGTTTTTGGCGCGTGGTCGGTTCCGAAGATCGTCCGGAATCGTTTGGCAACTATGATATATTGTGGCACATTTCCTGTTATTTGTCAAATCTGCGTTTACAATTCTCAACTGTCGATCCAGGCATGCTTCGGGGTATGCCGCCATAGGATTAGAGTGTGTTTCTAAAATGAGGCAGGTGCAGTTTCGAGGGGATCAGGCTGCAATTCAAGGCATTTTTCCGCGGGCTTAGCAGGGCAAAGTCAAGGGAAAATAACGCCGAAGTGCAGCCTTAGACCCAGAAAATGCATTTTGTCGAATTTAGAAATACACTCTAAGCCATGGGACAGGGGAGGCGGAGACATGGGGGTTGTGGACAGGCTCATGGCGCTGCTGCCTCCGGAAGCGGGGAAGGCGTTGACGGCGCACGGCGACGAGGTCACAGAGGTCCGCCTGCGCGCAGGAAGACCGGTTCAGATCGTCTGGGGGCGCGGATGCGACGCGCTGGTAGGCGAACCGATTGAACGCGCTTCGCTGGGTCGCCTGCTGGCGGCGCTGATGGAATACAGCGTCTATGCCATGCAGGTGGACCTGGATCTCGGCTTCTTCACCCTGAGCGACGGCAGCCGCGTCGGAGTATGCGGCAGGATGATCGCGGACGGGGCCAGATTCAGAATGGCAGAAATCGGCTCGGCCTGTGTGCGGGTGGCAAGGCCGGTGACCGGCTGCGCGAACGCGCTGATGCCGCACTTGGCCCCGCCCGACGGCGCGCTGCGCTCGATGCTGCTCATTTCGCCGCCCGGTATGGGCAAGACGACGATGCTGCGTGACGTCGTCCGACAGCTCTCCGACGGCGGTAAATGCGTGGGTCTGGCGGACGAGCGCCACGAGCTGGCAGCGTGCCACATGGGGGTGCCGACGCTGGACGTGGGTATGCGAACGGATGTGGTGGACGGCTGTCCCCGGGATCAGGCCGTCGCCCGGCTGATCCGGGGCATGGCGCCCAGGGCCATTGTGGCCGACGAGATCGGCGGCGAGGGCGACGCCAGGGCCCTGGCCGACGCCGCGCGCTGCGGCGCGGCCATAGTGGCCTCCGCGCACTCGGTGAGCCTTGAGGACGCTTTGTCCCGAATCTGCCTGAGGGCGGTGCTGGAAGCGGGCGTGATGGATTACATCGCGCTGCTGGGGCCCCATCCCGGCATGGTACGGGGCGTGTGGCGCAGGTCTGAGGGAGAGGGGGTGGCCACCTGGAAACGCGCTTAGCCCTGGCGATATGTGTGGCGCTGTGCAGTACGCTCTGCGGCAAAGCGGCGGCGGACGCCGTCCGAAGGCGGTATCGAGTGCTGGATCTCCTGGCGGAGGGCATTCAGACCCTCCGCATCCACATGACCGGCATGCTCCAGCCGGTGCCTTGCGCCTTGACAAATGCCGGGTGCGAGATCATGGCGCGGGTGGCGGAGGGCATGGGAGAGGGATGCAGCGCCGGGGATGCATGGCGCGCCGTCCGGGATGTCGTCGCTCGGCGCGGGGGCGCGGCGGACGCATTGACGGAGGACGATCTCGATGTCCTGGATGCGCTGTTTTCCGGACTTGGGCAGAGCGGACGGGAGGAACAGGAGGCGATGTTGGACGCAGTGCGGTTCAGGATCTGCCGGCTTCGGGATGAAGCCCTGAAAAAGGCCGGAGAGGCGGACAGGCTGTATGTTTCCCTGGGACTGCTGATCGGGCTGATGCTGGCGCTGATTGTGATTTGAGGTGGAGCATGGACATTGATTTTGTGTTCAGAATCGCGGGCATAGGCATCGTCGTCACGGTCATTTCCCAGCTGCTGACGCGGGCGGGCAGGGACGATGTTGCGCTGCTTGCCACGCTGTCGGGGCTGGTGGTGGTGTTGATGATGGTGGTGGGCATGATATCCGACTTTTTCAGCAGCATACGAAGCATGCTGCAGATATAGAGCATGTCTTAAAACCAGTGCAGGTTCGTGCGAACTTTTTGCCAAATCAAGGCGGAAAGGCCGCCCAAGAGGCATGCTCAGGTTTTGTAACTTGCGCTGTAAAGGGGGACAGGCGCTTGACGCTGAAAATCACGGCCTTGTGCGTTGCGGTGGCAATGATTTGCGCCGCGCTGCGCACCCAGCGCCCGGAGCTGGCGACGGCGGTTTCGCTGGCGGGCGGTTTGGCAGCGCTGGCCATGGCGTGGGCGGATTTGAACGGGGCGCGGGAATGGGTGAGCGCGTTTCGAAGTCTATTGGGCGCGGACAGTGATGTCGCCGCTGTGGTTTTGAAGGGCGCGGGCATCGCCGTCGTTTCTGAGCTTGGCGGACAGCTTTGCGTGGACGCGGGGGAGCGGGCGCTCGCGGGCCGGATCGCACTGGCCTCGCGTGTGGCGACTCTGAGCCTGTGCGCGCCGTTGCTCTCAAAAATCATAGGACTGATCACCGAAACGCTGACATGAAGCCGTTGATTTTGCTGGCGGCGCTGCTGCTGTTGCTCCATCCGGCGTCCCGCGCCGATGCCGCCACCGGGGCGCTGTTGGATCAGGCCGGGCTTTCGAAGCTGGAAGCGCTTTCGGAGGCGCTGGGGGGCCCCGACGTCCAGCACATCGTCAGCGCCGCGCTCGCGGGGCGGCTCGAAATCGGTGGGAACATACTCCCTGAAATCGCGAACCTCATTACGCAGGCGCTCAGGAACGCTCTGCTTCCGGCACTGTCCGCGCTGGCTTCGCCGGTGCTGATCGCGCTGGTGCTGAGAATGGTTTTGGGCGCGCAGACGAGTCCCGTGACGCTGCTGTGCCGATTGAGCTGCGTCTATAGCCTGGGGAAGCGCTGCGTCGCGGCGATGGAAACCGCCAAAGGCGGCATGATTGTCGCGGCGCAAATCGCGGATACCGCTTCGCCAGTAGTCGCCGCTGCATTGGCGCTGACAGGCCGGGCGACCTCTGCGGCAGCGCTGACGCCGCTGACGGCGCTTTGCCTGGATGGGATCGAGAATGCGCTGATCGCCTGGGGCCTGCCGCTGAGCGGCGTGGCCGCCGCTGTCGCCGCTGCGGGAGGCATGTCGGAGCATTTCAGGTTGGACAGGCTGTTCGGATTGATATGCAGGACCGTCACATGGAGCGTGGGATTGATGCTTGCCGCCTTCGTCGGCCTGATGACGCTGGAGGGAAGATTGGCTGCGGCGAGGGACGGGGCGTCGGTCCAGGCGTTGCGTCAGGCGCTGAAGGGGTTGATTCCCGGAATCGGAAACTCCGTCACCGATTCCTCCGGCGCACTGCTGGAGAGCGCGCTGACGGTGCGCAACGCCGTTGGCGCGACCGGCCTTCTGATCGCCCTGGCTGCGGCGGTAAAGCCCGCCCTCGCCCTCATGGCGCATATGCTGTCGGTGAAGGTGGCCTCCGCGCTCATCGAGCCCGTGGCCGACCCGGGGATCGTCCGCGTCACTGCCTGCTACGGCGAAATCGGCAGGCTGCTGCTGACGCTGTACGCGGGCAGCACGCTGCTTTCGGCGCTGCTTGCGGGAGCTGGGCTGGGGCTGCTGGGGTTTTGAAACCTGTCGTGGAGGTTTTTTATGGACATGCGGGCATTTGGAGAGACGGCGCGCGCGCTGTTGTGTATCTGCGCCGCCGTAGCCATGACGGAACTGCTGGCAGGCGAGGGAAGCGCTTCGCGCCCCTTTCGTTCGGTTTGTGCGCTGGCGGCGACGCTCTGCGCGCTGCGCATGGTCTCCAGATTGCTATGAGGAAACACCGCACAATGCTCATGGCGCATTACTGTACGACTCGATTATGCGGTATTTCCTTAAACTTCTGTTTCAGAGGACTGCAGCTCTATGATGATAAAGCGGCTATTGGACAGACTTCGCGGCGCGCGTCGGATCGAGCTGTTCGCCGCGCTGGCGCTGGCGGCGCTGCTGGCGCTGATGATGTTGGATATCGGCAGAAGCGGCGACAGCGAACCCAGAACGGAGCTGGAATCCCGGGTGGAGAGGATATTGGGGCGCGTGGAGGGCGCTGGCCGCGTCAGCGTTATGATTTCGCAGGAAGGAGACGGCGATGTGACAGGTGTGGTGATCGTGGCGGAGGGACTTTCGGACGTGCAAGCCTATCTTCGTCTTCAACGGGCGGTGTCGGCCCTGCTGAATGTGGACGTGGGAAAAATAGAAATCATCGGCGGATCCTTTGGAGGAAAATATGAATAAAACAGTCAGAATCGCGCTGGCCGCGTTTACGCTCGCCGCGCTCATGACGGCGGACACGCTGGTGACCATGGCGCTTGTCAAGCGGCGGGAGAACCGCGCGGCCAGCGCCCCCGCTTACAGCACGGTGTTGGACGACCCGATGGCCAGGTTCCGACTGGAGCGGGAGCAGCTTCGCGCCCGGCAGGAGGCACAGCTCAACGACATCATCCACGCGGACGACGGGGACGAAGAAAACGCCGCCCGCGCGCGGGGGCAGCTGCTGGATATGCTGGATCATGCCCGGACAGAAAGCAATTTAGAGGGCATACTGCAAAGCCGGGGTTTTGAGGAAGCCCTTGTCAGCGTCAGCGATACGGCGGCCAACGTTCTGATTCGCGGACAGACGCCGACCCTCGGCGAAAGCGCGGTCATATTGGACCTGGTCATGCGCGAGACGGGGCTGACGGGCGGAAATGTGAAAATCATCCCGGTAAAATAACGGAAACTATTTGCGTAAAGACGTGTTTTCTGCTATAATGGATTCCGTATAAGGAGGTAGGTACCATGAGCGATAATTATCCTTCCGATGTCAAGTTGAATGAAAATCCCAACGGCACGGTTTCCTTTGCCACGGAAGTCGTCGCCACCATCGCCGGACTCGCGGCCACGGAGGTCGACGGCGTCGCCAGCATGATCTCTCCTTCTTCGGGCCTGGCGGACATGTTTTCCCGCAAGAGCAACCGCAATCTGACCAAGGGCGTTCGCATAGATTTGGAGGACAACAGGGTTTCCGTGGACGTGACCATCACGGTGGACTACGGCTCTCCCATCCCCGACGTCGCTCGCAACATTCAGGAAAACGTGAAGAAGGCCATCGAGACCATGAGCGGCCTGGATGTCAAAAACGTGGATGTTCATGTGACGGGTATCAGCTTTGAGCGCGAGCAGCGCGCCAACGCGGAACTGAACGAACAGCATCGCAAAATGCTTGAAAAGAACGCCGAGGCGGAGGCCGAGGCCAAGCCCCTTGAGGAGCCCGAATATGAAGTCGTTGCGACGGACGCGGACGAGGCGGATATTGCGCCGGTAGACGCAGATGAAGCGGACGAGGCCGACGAGGTCGACGAAGCCGACGAGGTCGACGAGGCGGAGACCTTCGACGAGGACGGGGAGTCGGCGGAGGACATCGGCGAACCGGACGAGGAACCCAAAGTCGGATTCGAGGAAGACGGTTTCTGCTCCGACGACCGCGATGAAGCAGAAAAAGACAAGGACGACAGCGACGCCGCGGCGTATTAGGGCGTGTTTCTAAAATGCACTTCAGGCATTTCAGTGACACACTTTATGAGGAAGCCTGAAAATGAAGCCATGAAATGGCTTGAAACCTTTCCGGGGCACGGCTGTGCCTCCAGGGAAGCGGATCACGTTTTTGCGGCGGAATGAGGATTACTATGAAGTTGAATATTCGTAGCCGACTGTTGATGCTGCTGCACTGGCTCTGCTCGCTGATGATATGCGTGGCTTTCGCGCTGTGCATAATCGTGCCCGGTCTGCGGGATCAGCTGATTCAGAAGGCGGAAGGCGCTTTGGGCGCTGTGGGTGCGAAGGTCGCGGGCATCGCGCTTCTGGCGCTGTACACGGCGCTGTGCGTGGCGCAGCTCTGCCTGATCGTCAGGCGTAAAAAGCGGGCCGAGCGCGGCTTTATCAGCGTCGACTCAAACGACAAGGGCAAGGTGCGCATCGCCGTTTCAGCAATAGAGCAGATGGTGCGCCAGTCCGTGCGGACCATCGACGGCATCACAGAAATGAAGGTTGACATCGAGGGCCTGGACGACGCCATTGCCATCAGCGTCAAAACCGTGGTACAGAGCGGCGTTCACGTGCCCACCATCACCGCGAACATGCAGCGCGCCATCACCCAGTTCGTAGAGGTCAACTGCGGCGTGGCGGTACAATCGGTGGAAATCACGATCAACGCTGTCAGCGGCAAGGGCGGCTCCCCACGCCGCCTGCTGGGCCGGAACAAGCCCCAGGGCGAGCTTCCGACGCCCGCGTTTGGACAGGACGCGATTGAAACCGAGAGCTGGCCGGACGCATCCGGCGGGGCGCAGGATGCCTCGGACGTCGCGCCCGGGGCGGTCTGGAACGGTGCCCCGGTAGCGGATGCAGAGCCCGCCCCCGAGGAGAGGGCCCCCGCGTTTGACCTGGACAAGCCCTATGAATCCGAGTTCGCCAAGGATCTCGCCGCGATGAAGGCCAGGGAGGCCGCAGCTGCCCCCGACGCGGACGACGGAGAGTGAGGAACGCCTGCGCGAACCATGGATGCTCCTGTTGCGGCGGCACGTGAACGTGCCACCGCAACAGTTGCGCTTGACGGATATAACATTTACGGAATAGGCAGGTAATGATTATGGACAGAACGATGGCTCGCGCCCATGCGATGAAGCTGATATACGAGTGGGAGATGGGCGGCGACGGGGGCGAGGACACGCGCCTGAACCTGTTGGAGGTCAAGCCCAATGAGCGGGGATCCGACTTTATGAACCGCATGTTCGAGGGCGTGGTGGCCAATGTGGACGCCATCGACGACAGGCTCGCGCCCTTTTTGAAGGGCTGGACGATCGACCGGGTGACCCGGGTCGATCTGGCGATTCTGCGCCTTGCGGCTCACGAACTGATGCTGGGCGAGACGCCCCGCAGCGTGGTGATCAACGAGGCCGTGGAGCTGGCCAACCAGTATTCCACGGACAAGGCGGGCGGCTTTATCAACGGCGTGCTGGGCAACCTAGGCCGAGCGCTGGAAGCCGAAGCGTCGGGGTCAAAAGAGGCATGACCGGCTGGGGAACGGGCGCCGGCGCGCTGAGTGTATCGGAGTTGAACGAATACGCCCGAAAGCTGTTGGCGGGCGATCCGCTGCTGCGGGCGGTGGAGGTCAGCGGCGAGATTTCGGGCTACAAGCATCACTACAGCGGGCACCGCTACTTTTCGCTGAAGGATGAAAACGCCCGGGTGCAATGCGTGATGTTCCGTCAGCACGCCATGGGGCTGGACTTCCAGCCATCCGACGGCATGCGGGTGACGGTGCGCGCCGCCGCGTCTATCTACCCTCAGAACGGCAGCTTTCAGCTTTACGTCACGGCGATGCGCCAGTCGGGGCAGGGCGACCTGTACGTCCGCTTTGAAAAGCTCAAGCAAAAGCTGATGGCCGAGGGCCTGTTCGATCCGGCGAGGAAGCGGGAGATTCCCGCCTTTCCCCGGGTGATCGGCGTGGTGACATCTCAAACCGGCGCGGCGATACGGGACATCATCCATGTGGCGCGGCGGAGAAACCCCAATGTGGGCATCGTGGTCTCGCCGTGCCTGGTGCAGGGAACCGAGGCGGCGCCGGACATCGTGCGCGCCATGGACCGGCTGAACCGGGCGAAGGCCTGCGACGTTATGCTGGTGGGGCGCGGCGGCGGCTCCATCGAGGACCTGTGGGCCTTCAACGAGGAGATCGTGGCCCGGGCCATCGCCGCCTCGCCCATCCCCGTGGTCAGCTGCGTGGGCCACGAGGTGGACTTTACGATTTCGGATTTCGTGGCAGACCTGCGCGCGCCGACGCCGTCCGCCGCTGCGGAGCTGACCGTGCCGAGGCTGGATCAGATGAAGGCCGATTTGAACGGCATGATGTCGCGGCTGGCGGGGGCGCTGAACAGCGCCCAGAGGCTTCGCAGGCTCGCGCTGGAGCGCCTGAGCGCCTCGGCGACGCTGACAATGCCCCGGCGGGTGCTGATCGAACCCCGCCGGACACAGCTGGAAATGCTCGATCGCCGTATGAATTCGGCGATGCCGGTGCGCCTGGAGCGGTGCAGGCGTCGCCTGGACGCCCTGGACGCATCTCTGAGGGCGTTGAACCCGGCTTCAGTGATGGACAGGGGCTATGCCGTCGTGCGGCAGGGGGCGCATATCCTGCAAAGGGCGTCTGCTGCCGACAGGAACCTGCCGGTACACATCCGTTTTTCGGACGGCGAGCTGTTGGCCGATATCACCGACATTACCGCAAAGGATGAACGTGCATGACAGATAAGATTACTTTTGAAGCGGGCATGCAGGAGCTGGAGTCGCTGGTGAAGGGCCTCGAAGCCGGGGAGCTTTCGCTGGAGGACTCGTTTGCGGCCTATGAGCGCGCCGTAGCGTTGAAAAAACGGCTCGCGGCGCTGTTGGACGAGGGCGACAAGCGCATCCGCGTTTTGACGGACGCGGGGGAGACGGCGCTTGAAGCCGAGGAGGTCCCATGAAGACGCTGAACGATTACGCGAATATCGTGAACCGGCGGCTGGCAGAGATTCCAGCCGTAATTCCCGAGGGATGCTTCGAAATCGGCGAAATGCCCTGGCTGCTGAGCCGTTCCATGCGCTACAGCCTGGAGGCGGGCGGCAAGCGCCTGCGCCCCAGCATGCTGCTGGCGGCGGTGGACATGCTGAACGGCGACGGGGAGGACGCGCTGGATTTCGCCTGCGCGGTGGAGATGATCCACACCTATTCGCTGATTCATGACGATCTTCCCGGCATGGACGACGACAACCTACGCCGGGGCCGCCCCACCAACCATGTGGTCTTCGGCGTGGGACAGGCGATACTGGCGGGAGACGGGCTTTTGAACGCCGCTTTTGAAACGATGTTGAACCACGCCTGCCTGCGCCCTGAACGCTCCGCCCGGTATCTGGCGGCGATTCGTGAGATCGCCAGGGGGGCGGGCGTCACGGGTATGATCGGCGGGCAGGTGATGGATCTGCACTGCGAGCGCTCCGGCATTGCCGACAATCGGGCGCTGGAATACATTCAGTACGGCAAGACCGCCTGCATGTTTGTCTACCCGCTTCGGGCGGCGGCGAGGCTGTGCGACGCCGGGGAAGCCGATTTGAAGGCGCTTTCAGACTACGGCAGGGCCTTCGGCCTGCTGTTCCAGGCCACGGACGACCTGTTGGATGTCACCGGCGCTCAGGCTGACATGGGCAAGACCCTGGGCAAGGATGCTGAAAGCGGCAAGCTGACATGCGTCTCGGCCTATGGGCTGAGGGGAACGCAAGAGCGGGTGGCCCGCCTTCACAGCGAGGCCCTCGCCGCCCTGGAGCGCTTCGGCACGCGAGGCGCGTTTTTCCGTGAACTGGTCGATTCCATGGTGAGCCGCACTCATTAATTTACCGGAGAACGACGGATGCTTATAGAGCAGATACACGAACCGGCGGATCTGAAAAAACTGAGCGTTAAACAGTTAAAGCAGCTCTGCGAAGAATTGAGAGCCGAGATCATCAACGTGGTCTCGGAACATGGCGGTCATCTCGCCTCCAATTTGGGTGTGGTGGAGTTGACCGTTGCCATACACTATGTGTTCGACGCGCCTGAGGACAAGCTGGTGCTGGACGTTGGACACCAGTCCTATGCCCACAAGCTGTTGACCGGGCGTTTTCAGGCTTTTCATACCCTCAGGCAGAAGGGCGGCATCAGCGGCTTTCCCCAACAGGAGGAGAGCGAATACGACGCTTTCACGGCGGGTCATGCTTCCACGGCCATATCCGCCGCCCTTGGTTTGGCAAGAACGCGGGACATCATGCGCGGGGAATACGACGTCGTGACGGTGGTGGGCGACGGCGCGCTGACCGGCGGCATGTGCTATGAGGCGCTGAACGACGCGGGTCAGAGCAACACCCGTATGATTGTGATTCTGAACGACAACGACATGTCCATCGCGCCCAACGTGGGCGCGCTCAGCCGCTACCTGACCCGGCTGCGCCAAAGCAAGGGCTATATCGCCGTAAAGCACGGTGTTCGGGATCGCCTCGAGAAGCACCCGAAGGTCGGCGCGCCCCTGTATCGCCTGCTCTACAGGTTCAGAAATACCATACGATCCATATTTGTCGACGACAAGTTTTTTTCGGCGCTGGGCTTCAAGTATATTGGCCCTGTGGACGGGCATGACCTTCGCAGCCTGATAAGGGTGCTCAAGCGCGCCCGCAGCTATGACGAGCCCCAGTTGATCCACGTGGTCACGCAAAAGGGGCGGGGCTATGAGCCCGCCGAGGAGCACCCCGTCACCTTCCACGGCGTGGCGCCCTTCTATGTGGAATCCGGCTCCCGCAAACAGGCGGGCGAGACAACCTCCGGAAAGATTGTGGCCAGGCAGCTTGTGGAGATGGCGGACAATGACATTCGCATATGCGCGGTCACGGCGGCCATGCCCATGGGCACCGGCATGGATGTGTTCAAGCAGGCCCATCCCGAGCGATGCTTCGACGTGGGCATCGCCGAGGAGCACGCCGTCACCATGGCGGCAGGGATGGCCAGCCAGGGTATGAAGCCCTATGTGGCCGTCTATTCCACCTTCCTGCAGCGCGCCTACGATCAGATTATGGTGGACGTGTGCAGGAACGCCCTCCCCGTCACCTTTTTAATCGACCGGGCGGGGCTGGTGGGCGAGGATGGGGAGACCCACCAGGGCGTATTCGATCTCAGCTATCTGCGCAGCATTCCCGGCATGGTGATCGCCGCACCCAGGGATGTGCGGGATCTGAAAAAGCTTGTGGAAATCAGCCAGGATTACGACGGGCCGATGGCCATACGCTACCCGAAGAGCTGCGAGGACATGGGCCCGGGCATACAGAGCCAGCAGCGCGTTTCCATAGGGGAATGGGAGCTGCTCAGCGACGGCAGGGACGTGATGATTTTCGCAGTGGGCCGCATGGTGCCGCTGGCGATGCAGGCCGCCATCGAGCTGATGGGCAAGGGCGTTTCCGCAGGCGTGGTGGACGCCCGGTTTGTCGCGCCGATGGACGCGGACATGCTGCGCAGGAAGGCGGTTGGCGTCAGGCTCGTCGTCACCGTGGAGGAAAACGTGCTGGCCGGCGGCTTTGGCGAGGGGGTGCTTGAGGCGCTTTCTGACATGGGCGTAAGCACGCCCGCCATGACGCTGGGCGTGCCCGACCGGTTCATCGCCCAGGCTTCTGTCGCCGAACAGACGCTGGAGTGCGGACTGGACGCCTATTCCATCGCCCGGCGCATACGCGAAAGGCTGGCAAAAATCGGGGAGGCCGGAACATGAAGAAGCGCAGGGCGGACGAAGCCCTGGTCAGCGACTTGGGTATCGAATCCGTCGCTCTGGCCCGGGCGCTGATCATGGAGGGCCGTGTCATGGCGGGGGATCGCAAGATCCTCAGGGCGAGCGAGCCTTTGAAGCCGGGGGACGTACTGCGTATCCGCGGAGAACTGAACGCCTACGTCAGCAGGGGGGCCCACAAGCTGAAAAAGGCCCTGGAGGTCTTTGACATCGACCTTGCCGGAACCGTGTGCCTGGACGTGGGCGCTTCCACGGGCGGCTTTACCGATGTGATGCTTCGCGCCGGCGCGAAACGGGTCTACGCGGTGGACGTGGGCTACAATCTGCTGGATTACCGGCTGCGCAGCGACGGGCGGGTGGTATGCATGGAGCGCACCAACGCCCGGTTCCTTGAGGCGGACGCCTTTGACCCCCGCCCCGCCTTCGGGGCTACGGACGTTTCCTTCATTTCGCTGAAGGCAGTGCTGCCTGCGGCGTTGAACGTATTGGACGCGAAAAATGCCGGTTTCGTGGCGCTTGTTAAGCCCCAGTTCGAAGCCGAAAGGGAAGCGGTCGGAGAGAAGGGCGTCGTGCGGGAGAGGACGGTGCACCAAAAGGTGCTGGAGGATATCGTCGATTTCATACCTTCTCTCGGCTGGCATGTGGCGGGGCTCGATTATTCACCGATACGCGGCCCGGAAGGTAACATAGAATTTTTGTTATATCTGAAGCAATCAGACAATTCGGCTAAAAAACCTTGCGATATTTCTGTAGATGTTACAATTAGCCGCGCTTATGACAATTTCCTTAAATCATTCTCAGAGGACTTGTAACTCTGGCGCGCTTTGGTATATTGTATAAATAGGGAGTGGTTGAAGGTGTCCGTCCGCTGCGTTGGAATTCACTGGAATTCATCGAAACGCCAGGGGCTTGGCGTGGCTGACAAGCTGATCGGCATGCTTCGGCGAAGGGGCGTGGAAGTGTGCCTGAACGCCGAATTGAGTGCCGATGTCGGCATATCCGATTGCCTGGTGGATCAATTCGACCGCTGCCAGTTGCTGTTCGTACTCGGAGGCGACGGCACAATTCTGTCGGGCCTGGATTGCGCGATCCCGAACGACCTGCCCATCGTGGGCGTCAATCTGGGGCGGCTGGGTTTTCTGACGGAACTGGAGATCAACCAGCTGGACGACAACGTCATAGACAGGTTGCTCTGTGAAGATTACGCCATTGATACGCGCATGACGATGATGGTCGAGGGGCAGGACTACCTCAAATATTTTGCACTGAACGACATCGTCATCACACGCGCAACGCCCTCCGTAAGGATTCTTTCACTCGAATACGAAGCAAACGGCGCATTGGTTGATTGCATTTCCGGCGATGGATTGATCGTCGCGACCGCGACAGGGTCTACCGCTTATTCGCTGTCTGCCGGCGGCCCGGTGGTATTGCCCGGCTTGGAGTGCTTTGTGCTGACGCCGATCTGCCCCCATACGCTGAACGCAAGGCCGGTGGTGTTGTCCGCAGACGAGCGCATCACCGTGCGCATGGTGGATGATCGCGGCGGGGCCCATGCGGTGCTGGACGGCAGGCGCGTGATCGCGCTGGACCGGAGCAAGCCCGAAATCACCATCTGCCGATCCGTTCGGCAAGCGCGGTTTGTACGCATGTACGAGAAGAATTACTACGGATTGTTGCGCAACAAGCTGTCCGAGTGGACGCACTGATTGGTTAAGCAGAGGTATCCCCGCAATCCGACGATTGGGAGGCTTCACACGAATGAAGAGCGCGCGCCATAATCTTATATTGGAGATCATAGAGAGCAAGGAAATAGAGACCCAGGAGGAGCTGGCCGAAGAGCTGATGAATCGCGGCGTCAAGGTGACGCAAGCCACGGTGTCGCGGGATATCAAGGAATTGAGACTGTTGAAGGTACTTTCCGAACACGGGGGCTACAAGTATGCCACCGTGGAGCGCGCCGAAAAGGGCATGAACGACCGCTTTGCACGGATTTTGGCCGATTCCATCATCAACATTGAGCCGGTTAACAACCTGATCGTGGTCAATACGATCACGGCCAGCGCAAACGCCGCAGGCGAGGCCATCGACTCCATGAAGTGGAGCGAGGTGATGGGCACCATCGCCGGCGACAATACGCTTCTGATCATCACCCGCTCCAATGAGGCGGCGGAAGCCCTGATGACGAAATTCAACAACATGCTCAATGTCTGACGGGAGCGGCACATGCTTGTAGAGCTGACGATTAAGAATATTGCGCTTATTGAATCGCTGCGCATTGAATTTGCGCGGGGATTCAATGTACTTTCCGGCGAAACCGGCGCTGGCAAGTCCATCGTCGTGGACAGCATCAGCCTGGCCCTGGGCGGGCGCGCCGACCGGGATATGATCCGCACCGGTGCGGATCGGGGCATGGTGCAGGCGGTGTTTGATATTTCGGGCAATTTGCGCGCACAGCAGACCCTTCGGGAGCTGGACATCGACAGCGATGACGGGCTGATCATCATACGCCGAGAGCTAAGTCGCAGCGGGCGGAATATCTGCCGGGTGTGTGATGTTGTGGTTCCCCTCGGCACATTGAAGCAGTTGACCGCTACGCTGATGGACATTCACGGCCAGCACGAGCATCAGGCGCTGATGAACCCGGCCAGGCACCTGGACTTCCTGGACGCCTTTGGCGGGGAAGCGCATGCCGAGATCCTCGGGAAGGTGGCGGCGCTGTATGCCGAGCGCAGCGGGGTCGCTTCAGAATTGAAGCGGCTTATGAACGATGTTTCCGAGCGGGAACGGCTGGTGGACGTGCTGTCCTTCCAGGTGCAGGAAATCAGCGCCGCGAAGCTGAAGCCGGGCGAGGAGGAGAAGCTGGAAAAGAAGCTGGCGATGCTTGAAAACGCGGAGCGGATTCGCCAGAGCGTGGAAGCCGCCTATACCCTGGTCTACCAGGGCGACGGCAGATCTCCCAGTGCCCAGGAGGCGCTGTTGCGCTCCGCCGACAGCATGGAGCGCATCGGCGCTCTGAACGAGCGTTACGCCGCCCTTGCGGGCCGGCTGCGGGAATTGTACTATGGCGCACAGGACGTGGGCTATGAGCTGCAGAGCCTGATGGACGAGATGGACTTTGAACCGGATTTGCTGGATAAGATCGCATCCCGACTGGACGCCATCAAGAAGCTGGAGCGCAAGTACGGCGCAACGGTGGAAGCGGTCATCGAATTCGGTGCGCAGGCCGCCGAAAGGCTGAACGGCATCAAGAGCGGCGAAGCCTCGACGGCGGCGCTGAAAAAACGCTATAAAGAGGTCGACAGCGCCCTTAGGGAGGTTTGCGGCGAGCTGACGGAGATTCGCCGTGCCAGCGCCGCGCGGCTTTCGGAGCGTATCCGCGACCAGCTCAAGGATCTCGGCATGGGCAAGACGCGCTTTGAAGTGCGGGTAGTGCCACTGCCGAAGCCCACGGCCACCGGCATGGACGGGGTGGAGTTCATGATCTCCCCGAATCCCGGCGAACCGCTGCGCCCGCTGGCGAGCATTGCCTCCGGCGGCGAGATCTCCCGCGTCATGTTGGCGCTCAAGGCCATATCGGTGGATTCCGAGGGCGTGGACGCCATGATTTTCGACGAGATAGACACCGGCGTTTCCGGCAGGATGGCTCAGGTGGTTGGGGAGAAGATGTGCCTGATCGCCCGGACGCGGCAGGTGCTCAGCGTGACCCACCTGCCCCAGATCGCAGCCCTGGGCGACGCCCATTTCCTGGTGGAAAAGATCGCCGGGGAGAACCGGACCGACACCCATGTGCGCCTGCTGGATGAGGAGGGACGCGTGCGCGAGCTCTCCCGACTGGTGGGCGGTGCACAGGACAGCGAAAGCAGCCTGTCCCACGGCGCGCATATGCTGCAGGAAGCTGCGGAGCGCAAGCGGGCGCTGATGAGAAATGAGAATTGACAACCGTCAATTCTCATTTCTCATACAGACCGCTGACAAAAGCCGCAAACGCAGAAAATCCTTCCAATAGAAAAAGATCGGAAGGATTTTCTTGCTTTTCCCGGGAAAACCGTGTACGCTTCATGTCTTCGGGTCGATCATGCCGGAATTGATGTAGTGGGCCAGTATGTCCACGATGCGGGCATTCTTGCCACCCCGGGCGACGATCAGGTCGGCGTATTCCACGTAATTGCGGATGTGCTTCTCGTACATCGGCTTGACCGTGGCCAGATATTGGGTGTATATGCTCTCGATGGTGCGGCCTCTGTCCCGCATGTCGCGCTTGACGCGCCGCAGCAGGCACACGTCCGGATCCACCTGTACGAATATCTTGAAATCCAATAAATCCCGAACCTGGGGATCATAGAATACATGGATGCCCTCCAGCAGCACCACGTCCGCCGGCTCGATCAGTATGCCGGGGTCGCAGCGGCGGTGCTGGGTGTAGTCGTATTCCTTGGCGGTGATGGATTCGCCGCTGCGCAGCTTCATCAGGTCGTCCCGAAGGACATCATGCTCGAATATTTCCGGCTCGTCGTAGTTGATCAGGCAGCGCTGCTCATAGGTCATGTCCGGGTGATCTTTATAATAGGAATCCTGTTTGATATAGACGCAGGGCCTTTCCAGGCGGGAAGCCAGCGCCTTGGCGAGCGTGGATTTGCCGCTGCCGCTGGCGCCGCAGATACCGATAATCAGCATGGTCCATCCCTCCAGATTCGTAATTGACATGGCTATTTTATCATATTTGCGCAGAGATTACAATGGGGTGAGTGGGTATCAATATCCAACACAGTTGGGTGGCGTCGGCTGCAGATCGGCTGACGAAGGGTACGGCGCGCACATCCTCGCCTTTGAACCGGGGCAAAGGGACGAAGCGGCGAAGATCGACGAAATCATCCATTCGCTGACGGAGCCGGGCCGGACCACGGTGGTCGTCGACAAAGAGAGCAAAATCGTCAGGTATTCAAGCGACGCGGACTTCATCGGTTCACAGGCTACGGATATTGGAATCCCGGAGGACAGCGTGAGGGAGCGCTACATGGAGGACTTCTGGCTGGGAGGTAAAAAAATATTTACGGTTTTTCTGCCGAGGCAGTTGGACTGGTATACTATGGCATTTGCAATGCAAACGGTTTGGCCCGGGGCACGCTGGGCTATGCTGTCATACGGGCGCCGGGTTCACAGGTATATACCTGGTCAAGTCCCTATATCTGTTGTTCGGCTATACCAACAAGCAGAATGAATCGTTTCGATGAATGGCGGCAAGGTCACGATCTCTGTTACCTGCGGAAGCCACGAGGAGTTCAGCTACCGCGTACAGCGTGAGCTTTGCGCCAAGTTCAACGATATGTTTGAACGCGAGAGCCTCCCGCTTGCGCAGACAGGGCAAACTGGCAGGGTGTTCACCTTTTCAAACAGCTTTTTGTACTGGACGCGGGGACACATATCTGCTATACTGGAAGATGCAAAGGTAGGATGTTGCTTATGCTTGAAAAGAGAACGGCTTTACATCGTGTGGTATTGCGGATGATTCTCATTCTATTGGGCCTGATGGTTCCGCTTTCCGGTGCTGAAGCTTCGGAAAGCAAAGCTTCGCCGGCGCAGGTATCCATGTCCTTTGACGATTACCTGGCTCAGGGGGAAGCGGCGTGGTTTTTGACCGGAAAAAAAGAATACACCGTGCAGGCCATGATGGTTTCCGGGGAAACCTCTTTTCGCAACGAACTGGAGATGATGGATTATACCGTAACGGACGATGGCATCACCATAATCCTGAAGGGAAACTACGGAGAAATGTGGGCAAGTAAACTGTCCAAGGTGATTTCCACTTATACAAAACCGGATGGCAGCGCGCTTTCCGGGGCGGATTTCGCCCGGAAGAATATGTGGATCAGTATTGTCGCAAAGCCGGAGCTGGATGCCTATTACGCAATGTACGTTCCGCTGAACATTTCCGTAACAGTGGAAACCGCCTGGGGGGATGTTCTGCATTCAAATCTGCCCAATGCACCGCATGGCGATGGTGATTATCTCGTGTGTCGCGTGGGTGAAGACGGAAAACCGGACCTTTCCGACGTTTGGATTCTCAACGGCCTGGTATTCCCGGAATACTACGACACCAGCAACAGCATGAGGCCATCCTTGTAAGCGTGTGTTTCAAAAATCCTGAAAGAGCTGTGGCTTGACCATGCGCTGTCTATAATCCAAGATTCCCATGATGTACAGGCTGTAACGGAGCGACCGAGAGGAAAGAAGCGAAGCAATGATAAACGAAATGATAACAAGAACGTGTCAATGCTGCGGGAAGTCAATTACGCTCCCCGAGAACGTACAATACTGGCCGACTTACTGCCAGGCGTGCAGGGCGAAGTATCGGCCTGTGGAAATGATCATGCGAAAGTGCCGAAGATGCAGGAAGAGCTTTACATTCGAGTCATCGCTTCAGCCCTGGCCGAAGTATTGCCCGGAGTGTCGCAAAAAATAAAAGCATCCTGCCGGAAAACAGGATGCTTAAAAAGTGGAGGTGCCACCCGGATTCGGACCGGGGAATGAAGGTTTTGCAGACCTTTGCCTTACCACTTGGCTATGGCACCACTTTGCGGCGCACACAATGTGTTCGCCGTAAAAATGGAGCGGTAGACGAGACTCGGACTCGCGACCTCCACCTTGGCAAGGTGGCGCTCTACCAACTGAGCTACTACCGCAAATGGTGCCCAGGGACGGAATC
>CACYZW010000007.1 GCA_902778995.1 uncultured Eubacteriales bacterium | reverse complement strand
CCCGTTGCGGACGGGGGCATGGGCCTGGACGGTTTGAGCGACCTGTCCATCGGCGACCTGGTTTCGGACGCGCCGGAGGCCGTGGTGGTGTACCGCTTCCTCCTGAACGGGGAAGAATACGCGGCGCAGACGGCGAAGGCGGGGGAGGAGATCCTCCGCCCCGAAGACCCCGCCGCGCCGGAGGGGACGACCTTTGAGGGCTGGTTCCTGGAGGACGGCACGCCGCTTTTCGTGGATGGAGACGAAGACGGTGCAGTCGATCCCGTGATCGCCCAGGTGGACGCGCTGGTGCCGGAAATCGCGGTGTATGCGCGGTTTGCGGAGACGGTGGCCGAGCCGCCCGTCGCTGACCCGCCCGTGGCCGACGAACCCGTGGCTGACCCGCCCGTCGCTGACCCGCCCGTGGCAGACGAACCCGTGGCCGATCAGCCTGTCGCAGACCCACCCGTCGCAGACGAACCCGTGGCCGACGAACCCGTGGCCGACGAACCTGTCGCCGACCAGCCTGTCGCGGACCCGCCCGTCGCGGACCAGCCTGTCGCCGATGAACCCATGTCAGACGAACCCGTGGCCGACCAGCCTGTCGCCGACCTGCCTGTCGCTGACGAACCCGTGGCGGACGAACCTGTCGTGGACAAACCCGTGGCTGACGAACCCGTGGCCGACCAGCCTGTCGCTGATCCGCCCGTTGCGGACGAACCCGTGGCCGACGAACCTGTTACCGACCAGCCCGTGGCGGACGAAGCCGTGGCCGACGAACCCGTGGCTGACGAACCCGTGGCCGACCAGCCCGTCACTGACCCGCCCGTGGCCGACCAGCCCGTCACTGACCCGCCCGTGGCCGACCCGCCCGTCGCTGACCCGCCCGTGGCTGACCCGCCCGTCGCCGACGAACCCGTGGCCGACGAACCCGTGGCAGACCAGCCCGTCGCCGACCAGCCTGCCGCTAACCCGCCCGTGGCCGACGAACCCGTCGCTGACGAACCCGTGGCCGACCAGCCCGTGGCCGACCAGCCCGTTGCTGACCAGCCCGTCGCTGACGAATCCGTGGCCTACCAGCCTGTCGCGGATGAACCCGTCGTGGACAAACCCGTTGAAGACGAACCTGTGGTTGATCAGCCCGTTGCGGACGAATCCGTGACCGACGAACCCGCAGCCGATCAGCCCGTGGCTGACGAACCCGTGGCTGACGAACCTGTAGCCGACCAGCCCGTCGCGGACGAACCCGTCGCCCACGAACCCGTGGCTGACGAACCCGTCACCGATCAGCCCGCCGCCACCCTTCCCACGCCCAACGCCCTGACCTACAACGGCGAGGCACAGGCGCTGGTGAGCGCTGACGGGGAATGGCTCTATTCCGGGGATTACACCGTGTTCCTCAAGCCCGCCGGCGACCCCGACGCCGAGGCCCAGGCCCTCGCCGTCACCGTCGCCAAGGCCGACGTGACCTTCACCCCGCCAGAGGCGGCAATCGCGGAGGGACAGGCGCAGTAATTTATCGCTGAAAGATACCGGGGCTGTCTCAAGACAGGCAAATCCGTGAAAACAACGTGCAGCGCGACTGTCAGTCGCCAGCGCGACGGCAGGTCGCCGCCGCTGCGAACGGTGTTTTCCAGATCACCCGTTTTGAGACAGCCCCTTCTTTTGTCAATAATATGCTTGACAATCATCGGGGGGACTTGGTACAATAAACTGATTTGATGTCCATTTTCATGGAGGTTTTCAGATGTATGTGATCGTTGGCCTGGGCAATCCAGGCAGGAAATACCAGCACACCCGCCACAACGTGGGCTTCGACGTGACGGAGGTCCTGTCGCAGAAGTACGACATCCCCATGCAGCGGATGCGCTGCAAGGCCGTGGTCGGCGAGGGGACGATTCGCGGCCAGCGGGTGGCCCTGTGCCAGCCCCAGACCTTTATGAACCTGTCGGGGGAGAGCGTGGTGCAGCTGGTGAACTGGTACAAGCCAGAGCACGATCACCTGATCCTCTGCTATGACGACGTGGACCTGCCGGAGGGCAAGCTGCGCTTCAGACCCAAGGGGTCGGCGGGCACCCACAACGGCATGCGCAACATCATCTATCTGCTGGGATGGGACGACTTTCCCCGGGTGCGGGTGGGCATCGGCAGGCCGCCCGAGGGCTGGGATATGAAGGACTGGGTGCTGGCCACCTATCAGACCAAGGAGTTGCGCCAGACGATGTTCGACGCCTACATGGGCGCGGCGGACGTGGTCGCCGAGCTGATTAAAAACGGCGTGGAGGCCGCGCGGCAGCTGGTGGGGAAGCTGAACGGCTGAAGTCTCCATCCAAAATGCCCATCGCCACGTTGAACCAACCCGGGTACAACACTTGCGAAGCGGGCGCTCACGGCATCGTTGTGATCGGCGTTGACGGCACAGCGGCCGACCTCGAGGCGATACGCAGCGGGTGCATGACTGGCACCGTGAAACAGGATGCTCACGCATTGGGCAAGGCTGCGGTGCGCATAGCGCTGAACCGTCTGCGCACGGGCGGGAAGGGACTGGAGTCGGATTTTCCGCTCGCCGGGGATGGTTATTCTATACGGATTCCCTTTGTGCGGATCGACGCGGCGCACTGGCGGGAGAATATGGGTTGACGCAGGAGAATTATGCAGGATACGAACTGGAAACTGAATTGTCTGTTTGAGCCGATGGCGTCTCTTGCCGCCTTCGGCGAGATGACCCGAGCGCTAAAGCAGCCGGGGGTCTGTTCCGCCTATGGGCCGGACGACTCCCAGCGGGCACATCTGCTGGCCGCGGCGGCGCTGAAGCTGAACAGGCCGCTGCTGGTGATCGAGCCCAACGACGTGGCCGCCGCCCGCATGACCGAGGATTTGAACGTGCTCCTCTCCGGCACGGCGCGTTTTCTGCCCGCACGGGACATCAGCTTCCTCAAGACCGCCGCATCCAGCCGCGACCTTTCCATGCGCCGCATCGAAGCGCTGGGCGACTGCCTCAGCGGACGGGTGAAGGCGCTGGTGACGTCAGCGGACGCCATGCTGTTTCGCCTGGCCCCGGCGGAGCAATTCGATGCGCGCATCGTCGGCCTGTCGGAGGGCGACCGGCTGGAACCCGCCGAGCTGATGGAAAAGCTGATCCAGGCAGGCTACGAACGGGTGCATCTGGTGGAGGCGCGGGGCCAGTGCGCGCTGCGCGGCGGCATACTGGATGTCTATCCTGTGGGCAGCCCAAGCGCGCTGAGGGTGGAGTTCTTCGACGACGAGGTGGATTCCATACGCTCCTTCGACGTGATGACCCAGCGCTCCATCTCCCGCAGGCCCGAGGTGCGCCTGTACCCGGCCCAGGAGCTTCCCATGGACGCCGACGCCCGGGGACGCGCCGCCGGCGCGCTGCAGGAGATGCTCGAAAGCCGCGACAGCGCCGACGGTCCCAGCCGTCAGTCGAGCATTGAGAAGGAATTTGACCTCATTCCCTTCGAGGATTTTTTGAAGCTGGCCGCAGAGCCGGAGGGCGAGGCCGAAGCCGAGCCCCGCAAAAAGGGCAGGCGCGGCGTGGTGGCCCTGCCGAAAAGGGTGACGATGGGCTCGGCCCTGCGCCGCAATTTCGACGGTGTGCTGGAGGCGCTGCGCACGGGCCTGACGCCCGACGGCGCGGATTCGCTGCTGCCGGTGCTGCTGGATTACCGGGATACCCCGGCGGATTATCTGAACGATCCCATTGTGGTGTTCGACCAGCCCGAGCGGCTGCGCGAGCGCTGCGAAAACCGGTTCCTGGAGTTCAGGGAGCGCTATGTCGCCGCGCTGGAGCGACAGGAGGCGCTGCCCTGTCAGGCGGAGATACTCATTTCCTATGACGAACTGCTGGCCAGGCTGAACGGCAAAAGCATCCTGCTGACCAACCTGTTCATGCGAACCGAGCCGGATTTCAAGCCCACGGCGCTGCTGAAGTTCGAGTGCCGAAACGCCGCGGCCTACCAGGGCAACGTGAAGGAGCTGGCCCGCGACCTGGACCGCTGGAAGGCGGAGGGCTGGCGGGTGGCGCTGCTCGCGGGCGGCACGGCCAGGGGCGAACGGCTGGAGGGCGCGCTGACCACCCAGGGGAGCCCGGCGCCGTTCGTCACCGAGCTTCCGGACGCGCTGACGCCCGGTGAACCGGTGATCTTTCCCACCACGCTGAACCGGGGCTTCGTCTACCCGGAGATCCGCTTTGCCGTGGTGGCGGAATCGGACATCTATGGCATCAACCGCCAGCGGGCCAGGGCAAGGGCGGCCAGCGGCGAGAAGATCGCGGCCTTCACCGATTTGAAGGTGGGGGACTACGTGGTGCACGAAAACCACGGCATCGGCCAGTACATGGGCATGGTGCGTCTCGCCAGCGACGGCACCTACAGGGATTTTCTGCACATCCGCTATCAGGGCAGCGACAAGCTGTACGTGCCCACCGACCAGCTGGATCGGGTGCAGAAATACATCGGCAGCGAGGGTGAGGCCCCCAAGCTGAACCGGCTGTCCGGCGGCGAGTGGCAGCGGCAGAAGAGCCGCGTGCGACAGTCCATCCAGGAGATCGCAGGCGACCTTTTGAAGCTGTACGCCCAGCGTGAGTCCATTCCCGGCTATGCCTTCGACCCGGACACCCCCTGGCAGCGGGAGTTCGAGGACAGCTTTCCCTGGGAGGAGACGCCTGATCAGCTGGCCGCCATCGTGGACATCAAGCGGGACATGGAAAAGCCGAAGATCATGGATCGCCTGCTGTGCGGCGACGTGGGCTACGGCAAGACCGAAGTGGCGCTGCGGGCCATATTCAAGTGCGTGATGAGCGGCAAGCAGGCCGCCATGCTGGCCCCCACCACCATACTGGTGCAGCAGCATTACGCCACGATGCTGAACCGCTTTGCCGGCTTCCCCATACGGGTGGAGACCATCAGCCGCTTCAAGACGGCGGCGGAGCAGAAGAAGATCATCGAAAAGCTGAAAAACGGCGAATTGGACGTGGTGGTGGGCACCCACCGGCTGTTGGCCAAGGACGTGCAGTTCAAGGACCTGGGCCTGCTGGTGGTGGACGAGGAACAGCGCTTCGGCGTCACCCACAAGGAGGCCATCAAACAGATGAAGCGCTCGGTGGACGTGCTGACGCTGACGGCGACGCCGATTCCCCGTACGCTGCACATGAGCATGGTGGGCATACGGGACATGTCCCTGCTGCAATCCCCGCCGGAGGAGCGCTATCCGGTGCAGACCTATGTGGTGGAGTATTCCGACGGCCTGGTGCGCGACGCCATACTGCGGGAGCTGGGCCGGGGCGGGCAGGTGTACGTGCTGCACAACCGGGTGCAGACCATCGAGATCATGTACGCCCGGCTGAAAAAGCTGGTGCCCGAGGCGCGCATCGCCATCGGCCACGGCCAGATGCGCGAGCATGCCCTGGAGGATGTGATGCTGGACTTCTACGAGGGCAAGTTCGACGTGCTGCTGTGCACCACCATCATCGAGGCGGGGCTGGACGTGCCCCGGGCCAACACGCTGATCGTCTGCGACGCCGATCGCTTCGGCCTTGCGCAGCTCTACCAGCTTCGGGGCCGGGTGGGCCGCAGCAACCGACTGGCCTATGCCTATTTGACGGTGAACCCCAGCAAGGTGCTCACCGAGGCGGCGGACAAGCGACTGGCCGCCATACGGGAGTTTACCGAGTTCGGCTCGGGCTTCCGGGTGGCCATGCGGGATCTGGAGATTCGCGGCGCGGGCAACCTGCTGGGCAGCGAGCAGAGCGGCTTTATGGCTTCGGTGGGCTACGACCTGTATGTGAAGATGATCGAAGAGAGCGTGCGGGAGCTGCGGGGGGACGTGAACCTGGAGGACATCGAGACCCGCGTCGATTTGAAGATCGACGCCTACCTGCCCCAGGAATACATTTCCAACGACCTGCTTCGCGTGGAGATGTACAAGAAGATCGCCTCCATACGGAATCGGGACAGCCGCAACGACCTGATCGACGAGCTGATCGACCGCTTCGGCGACCCGAACCGCCCGGTGATGAACCTGATCGAGGCGGCGCACCTGAAAGCGCTGTGCGGACGGCTGGGCATCGACTATGTGACGATGCGGGGGGACGAGCTTATGCTGCGCTTCTCGATGGCCGCGGATATCGACTTGATGAAGGTGCTGGCCGCCGTGAAGGCGTTCCCGCAGGTCTTCCGCGTGAAGCCCATCAACCCGCCGGAGCTGTACTTCTACGAGCGGGGCAAGGATACGGAAGCGCTGCTGCGGGACTGCGTGAAATTCATGGAGCAGGTTGTGGCGCGGTTTGAGGCCAGTGCGCCGC
This sequence comes from uncultured Eubacteriales bacterium, assembly GCA_902778995.1. GTDB lineage: Bacteria > Bacillota > Clostridia > Christensenellales > Aristaeellaceae > UBA2862. The sequence continues at coordinate 54,552 of CACYZW010000007.1, read as the reverse complement.
CGGAGGATGCGGAAGGTGAAGCGGCGCAATGAATTCAATCGGCAAAATCGCTGAGAAGACGATCGCCATCAGGCCCGAGCGCCTCTCCGCCGGGGCGTACATCGACTTTCTCCGACATACGGACCTGGGCGGGCAGTATCCGGCGGAACGCTTTGAGGCGCGGATTGAAAAACTGGTGCGCAGCGTGCCCGTCAGCGTGACAGCCCGGGACGGCGACCGGCTGGTGGGGGTGTGCTTCGGCATCACGGACTTCGCCTACTGGCTGTTCATCACGGACCTGGGCGTGGACCGGGACTATGTGAAGCGGGGCATTGGCAAGGCGCTGATGGCCGCGGCGCTGGAGGCGGCGGGCGGGGCGGACGACATCATTGTCTACACCTGCGCCAACGGGAACGCCCTGGGCTTCTATGAGAAGCTGGGCATGCGGGCGGCCGATGACGTGATGGTCTACAACCGCGTGCAGTGGACGGACTTTACCGTGGAATGAGGGACGGGCCATGAGGATTCGTGAAATGACCGCCGATGACTACGACGCCGTATGGGCGCTGTGGATGTCCTGCAAAAACATGGGCTTCAATGATCTCGACGATTCCAGGGCGGGCATCGGGCGCTACCTGCGGCGCAACCCGACCACCTGCCTTGTGGCCGAGGTGGGGGACGCGTTGGCGGGTGCGATCCTCGTCGGGCACGACGGGCGGCGGGGGTATATCTACCACTTGGCCGTGTCTGAGGAATATCGGCGGCAGGGCGTCGCCTCGGCGCTGGTGGAACGTGCCCTTGAGGCGCTGCGGGCCGAGGACATCCACAAGGTGGCGCTTGTGGCGTTCAAATATAACGAGGCCGGGAACGCGTTCTGGGAAAGATTGGGCTTTGCCGTTCGGGACGACCTGAATTACCGAAACCGCGCGCTTTCCGAGATGAAGCGCATCGACACCTGAAGGAAGGCACGGAATTGGGGGCGGGACGGATGGCGGCGCTCAAATACCTTTCCCTGAGGCAGGCGCCGGAGCTGTTGGACCGCGCGGCATCCTGGTTCCACGGGAAGTGGGGCGTGCCCAGGGAAGCGTACCTGGCGCGCATGCGGCCTTATCTGTCGGGCGAGAGCGAATACGGATGGTACCTGTGCCTGGACGCCGGACGCATCGTCGGCGGCCTGGGCGTGATCGACAACGACTTTCACGACCGGAAGGACCTGTCGCCGAACATCTGCGCGGTGTACACCGAGCCCGAATGGCGGGGCCGGGGCGTCGCCGGGCGGTTGCTGGACGCGGCTGTCGCCGACCTGCGGGCGGCGGGCCTGTCGCCGGTGTACCTGGTGACCGACCACGTCGGCTTCTACGAGCGGTACGGCTGGGCGTTCTGCTGCATGGCCCGCGAGGAGGGCGACGGGAGATCGACCCGGGTGTACAGACATGACTGACAGCCGCCGTAAAAAGGCAATCCACAACGTCCGGAAGGGGGAGGTCGAATGGCGAAGGGCTTTCTGCCCGTGAGCATGAAGGAAGCGCGGGCCAGGGGCTGGGACGCGCCGGATTTCGTATACGTCACCGGCGACGCCTATGTGGATCACCCCTCCTTCGGCCTCGCCATCATCAGCCGGGTGCTGGAAAACGCCGGGTATCGTGTGGCGATGCTGCCCCAGCCCGACTGGCACAGCTGTGAACCCTTCAAGGCGTTCGGACGTCCAAAAATTGGGTTTTTGGTGACGGCAGGGGTCATCGACAGCATGGTGAACCACTACACCGTCGCGAAGAAGAGGCGCTCGGAGGACGCCTATTCTCCCGGTGGCAAGGCCGGACATCGCCCCGACCGGGCCACCATCGTATACTGCAACCGCATCCGCGAGGCTTACGGCGATATTCCCATCGCCATCGGCGGGGTGGAGGCCTCCCTGCGGCGCTTTGCCCACTATGATTACTGGGACGATCGGGTGCGCAATTCCATATTGGTGGACAGCGGCGCGGACGTGCTGATGTTCGGCATGGGCGAGCGCAGCGTGCTAAAGGTGGCCGAGTGGATGGCCTCGGGGCGGGATTTCGCCGACATGCGCATCCCCGGCACCTGCGTGACGGCGGGAGAGCTTCCCGAGGGCTTTGTGGAGATCCCGGCCTGGGAGGTCGTGGCGAAGGACAGGCGGGCCTACGCCGAGGCCTTCAGGGTGCAGTACGACCAGCAGGACCCGGTGCGGGGCAGGCCCGTCGCCCAGAAGCACGGCAGGCGGTGGCTGCTACAAAACCCGCCGGACATGCCCCTGAGCCAGGAAGAGCTGGACGCCGTGTATGCGCTGCCCTACATGCGCGCATGGCATCCGATGTACGACGGCGAGGGCGGCGTACCGGCCATCGAGGAAGTGAAGTTTTCCATCGCCTCGGTGCGGGGGTGCTTCGGCGCGTGCAGCTTTTGCGCGCTGACCTTCCATCAGGGGCGCATCGTCACGGCGCGGAGCAAGGCTTCCATCGTGGCGGAGGGCCGCCTGCTGACGAAGCAGCCGGGCTTCAAGGGCTACATACACGACGTGGGCGGCCCGACGGCCAACTTTCGGCGTCCCGCCTGCGACAAGCAGCTCAAACAGGGGGCGTGCGCCCACCGGCAGTGCCTGTTTCCGAAGCCCTGCCCCAACCTGGTGGCGGACCACCGGGAGTATATCGACATCCTCCGGGAGCTGCGGGCGCTGCCGGGGGTGAAAAAGGTGTTCGTGCGCTCCGGCATACGCTACGACTACGTGATGGCCGACAAGAAGGGGCGCTTTCTGACGGAACTGGCAAAGCACCACATCTCCGGCCAGCTGAAGGTGGCGCCTGAGCACGTGAGCCCGAGGGTGCTGCACTACATGGGCAAGCCGGACGTGGAGACCTACGACGCCTTTACCCAAAGATACCGGCAGATCAACGAAGCCCTGGGACTTAGGCAGTACCTGGTGCCATACTTCATGTCCAGCCATCCGGGCTGTACGCTGGACGACGCCATTCAGCTGGCGGTGTACATGAAGCGCACGGGCCAGCACCCGGATCAGGTGCAGGATTTCTACCCCACGCCCGGCACGCTGTCCACGGCCATGTTCTTCACCGGGCTTGACCCCAGGGATATGACGCCGGTATACGTGCCCCGGGACCCGAAGGAGAAGGCCATGCAGCGGGCGCTGATGCACTACTTCAAACCCTATAACCGCCCGCTGGTGCTGGCGGCGCTGAAGAAGGCGGGCCGGGAGGACCTGATCGGCTGGGGGCCCGACTGCCTGATTGCGCCCTACGAGCGCAGGACCGGGGCGCAGAAGAGCGACCCGCGCGACAGGGCGGGACAGCGATCCGGGAAGCAGAAGCGTCCTGAAAGGGAACGTTCCTCTGAGCGCAGAAAGCGGAGATAATCTGAAAGAGCTTATGCACGTATGGGATACAGCCGACATTTGGAAACCGGGTCACGGTGCTTTTGCGCAGACCATTTCCTGCTCCTGACAGGAAACACCGCAGATGGGAGGAATACACGATGAAAAAGGGCGATTTAAAGCGCATACAGATACTGGATACCGCTGAGAAGCTGTTCTTTGAACGGGGCTATGACCGTACCTCGGTGCAGGACATACTGGATGCGCTTCAAATGTCCAAGGGGGGCTTCTACCATTACTTCGATGCCAAGGACAGCGTGCTTCGGGCGGTGAGCGAGCGCCGCGCCCAAAGCCGGTTCGACCAGCTGAACGCCGCCATCCATGGCACGCGCCGCAATCCCGTTGAAAAGCTCAACCTGGTGCTGGGCATGGCGAACCTTTTTGAGGCGGAGGAAGCGCCGTTTGCAGCGCTGATGCTGAAGCTGTGCTATCGGGACAAGGACGCGGCCATGTGCGCCCATCGCCGTCGCGTTCTGGTGGACGGGCTGTTGCCCACGCTGAACGACATCATCGCAGAGGGCATGGCGGACGGCAGCCTTCACACCCGGCATCCCATGGAGATCGGGCGTCTGCTGATGCTGATGGCCTGCGATGTGGACGACGAGGTCTGCAATCTGCTGGCGGACAACCCGGACAACCCGGATGTGATGCTTCGCATGCTGGAGATGCTGAACACCTGGCGGGACAGCGTCGAGAGACTGGTGGGCGCACCCTACGGCACCGTCGTGCTGTTTGAGGTTGGCCATCTGATCAGCGCCTGGCAGACGGCCACCGATTTACTGAACAAGGAGGATGATCCGCAATGAAATGGTTATGCCTGATGATGATGTCAATGCTTCTGTGGACGCTGCCCGCGCTGGGCGAGGCGATTGAGGGCGAAGCGCCCCAGGTCAACAGCGCCGAGGGGGAAGCGAAACAAGCCCAGCCGGCGGAGGACGCGCCTGAACCCGTCTGGGACGACACGATACAACAGAGCGCCGTGACCCCAAGCGCGGAAAACGATGGGGAAGCCGATGATCCGGACGCGACGCCCACGCCGGTGCCCAGCGTGGTGATGAAGCTGGTTGAACAGCAAAAGCCGCTGACGGGCATAAAGGTCGGCATCGATCCGGGGCACCAGGCCAAGGGTAACAATCAGAAGGAGACCATTGCGCCAAACAGCAAGACCACCAAGCCCAAGGTGTCCTCGGGAACCGCCGGCGTAGTGACGCGCATTCCCGAATACAAGACCGTGCTGGAGATTTCGCTGAAGCTGCGCGAGGCGCTGGAGCTTATGGGCGCGGAGGTCTACATGACCCGGGAGACCCACGACGTGAATATCTCCAACCAGGAACGGGCGAAGATGATGAACGGTTACGGCGTCGATCTGGTGCTGCGCATCCACTGCGACGGCGCGGACAATCGCGCCAAGCACGGCATCGCCGTGTATTGCAGCCGTTCAAACAGCATCGCCGCGGAGAGCTATCGCGCCTGCGAGGCCATACTGCCCGCCGTTTGCGAGGCCACCGGCGCAAAGAACAACGGCATCGTCTCAAACGACAACTACACGGGCCAGAACTGGTCCACCGTGCCCTGCCTGATGGTGGAATGCGGCTTTTCCAGCAACCCGGACGAGGACGTGCTTTTGAATTCGGAGGACTATCAGTGGCTGCTGGCCAAGGGCCTGACCCAGGGCATCATCGATTACATCCAGGCCAGGGACGGCGAATAATCCCGCCGCAAGGCTCAGCCATCGTTGAGCGCGGCGACAAGAGGGGATGTCAATGCAGAACCAGAACGATAACGGCGTTCGCAGTGCCTTTCTCAGCGAAAATATGCGCAGGAGGGCGCGTTACCAGTTGGTGTTCGTGCTGCTGGCAGCGGCGTTTGTGCTCATCACGGTGCTGAATATCAACACCGGCAGCGTGGCGATACCGGTGGGCGAGATATTCCGCATTCTGTTGGGTCAGGCGCAGGATTCTCCCCAATACAGCATCATATGGAAGATACGCCTGCCCCGCATATTGATGGCGGCGCTGCTGGGCGGCGGGCTGTCGCTGTCCGGATTCTTGCTGCAAACCTTCTTCGGCAATCCCATCGCGGGCCCCTTTGTGCTGGGCATCTCCTCCGGCGCGAAGATGGTGGTGGCCCTGACGATGATCTACTTCCTTCGCTTTTTCAGCCACGTCTCCTCCTGGGCGCTGATCGTGGCGGCCTTTGCGGGCTCGCTGATGTCCGTGGGCTTCATACTGCTGCTGTCCAGAAAGCTCAAACAGATGTCCATACTGCTCGTAGCGGGCATTATGATCGGCTATATCTGCTCGGCGGTGACGGATTTTGTGGTTACATTCGCCGAGGATGCCGACATTGTAAACCTGCGGGGCTGGTCCCTGGGCAGCTTTTCCGGCATGAGCTGGGACAACGTGGGGGTGGCGGCGGTGATGGTGGGCGTCACGGCGGCGGTGACCTTTGCAATGGCGAAGCCCATCGGGGCCTACCAGCTGGGCGAGGCCTACGCCCAGAGCATGGGCGTGAACATCCGGGCCTTCAGGATCGCGCTGATCGTCGTGTCCAGCCTGCTTTCCGCGACGGTGACGGCCTTCGCGGGGCCGATTTCCTTCGTGGGCATCGCGGTGCCCCATCTGGTCAAGCGGGCGTTAAAGACCTCGAAGCCGCTGATCGTGATACCGGCGGTGTTCCTGGGCGGCGCGGTGTTCTGCATGGGCTGCGACCTGATCGCCCGAACGGCCTTCGCGCCCACCGAGCTGAACATCAGCACCGTGACCAGCGTGTTCGGCGCGCCGGTGGTCATCGCCATGATGCTGCGGCGACAGGGGGGGAAGGCGGCATGAGCAATTTCTACTTTACCACGCGTCAGCTGACCGTCGGCTACGACGGCGTGCCGCTGATTCACGACATCACCATCGACATTGCCCGGGGCGAGATCGTCACGCTGATCGGCCCCAACGGGTCGGGCAAGTCCACCATACTCAAGAGCATCACCCGCCAGTTGCGCATGATCGGCGGCCAGGTGTTCATCGAATCGGAGGAGCTGCGCAAGCTCTCCTACAAGGATCTGTCCACCCGCATGGCCGTGGTGCTGACCGAGCGCATGAAGCCGGAGCTGATGACCTGCCGGGACATCGTGGCCACGGGCCGATACCCATATACAGGGCGGTTGGGCATCCTTTCGGCGGAGGATGAGATCAAGGTCGAAGCGGCGATGGACGCCGTCCACGCGCTGGAGCTGCGCAACCGGGATTTCAACGCCATCAGCGACGGCCAGCGCCAGCGGGTGCTGCTGGCCAGGGCGATATGCCAGGAGCCGGAGATCATCATACTGGACGAGCCGACATCCTTCCTGGACATTCGCCACAAGCTGCAGCTGCTCAGCATACTGCGGAAGATGGCGAAGGAGAAGGGCATCACCGTCATCATGTCGCTGCACGAGATCGACCTGGCGCAGAAAATCTCCGACAAGATCATCTGCGTAAAGGGCGACCATATCGCCCGAAGCGGCCCGCCGGAGAAGGTGTTCGACGCGGACGCCATACGCGAACTGTACGAGATCGACCAGGGCTCGTTCGACCCGCTGTTCGGCAGCATCGAGCTGCCCCGGCCCGAGGGCGAGCCCCAGGCGCTGGTGCTGTCCGCCTGCGGCACGGGCATCCCCGTGTATCGCAGCCTGCAAAAGCAGGGCGTGCCCTTTGTGGCGGGCATACTGTACAGCAACGACATCGACTGCCGCCTGGCCCGGGTGCTGGCGGCGGAGGTGATCGAGGAACGCCCCTTCATGCCCATCGGCGACGACGCCTTCAACCGCGCCCTGCACTGGATCGAGCGCCTGCCCAGGGTCATCAACGCCGGGGTGGAGATCGGTCAGACGAATGCGAGGATGGCTGAGCTGATCGAGAGGGCGAAAGATAAAAGCTGATTTGTCGCAACGCGGCAAATCAGCTTTTTAAGCAAGTCAAGAAATCAGCAGGAAGCAGGCGGCTGAAATTCAGCCGTTAATGCGCCATGAGCATTATGCGGTATTTTCTTATGTGGTCAATGAATGATTACGAAAAAAGTTCACCATGAACCGGATAACCGTTAATAATCACTTGACTTTCGAAAAAGGATGCTATATGATTATGTTATGGTAAATATTTGTCAAGGAGGCAGAACCATGCGGTTGAACAGATGGCTTGCGTTGCTGCTGGCGGCGCTGTTGTGCGGGGCGTTGAACGGCGCCCTGGCGGAGGTGGATGTCGCCCTGGACGGCTTCGCGCCGGAAGGGGTTTCTCTGGAGGATGGGACGCTTCCCGAGCCGCCTGCGCTGGACGCACTCGAATTGGACATGGACGGCGAACTGGGCGGGATCGAATCGCCAGCCCAGGACCCGGCAGGCAGCGAGGAAGCGCCCGCCGGTGAAGCCGTGGCGAACGCCGAGCCCTTCGAGCTTCTGCAGGGCGAAACGCGGGACGAGCACGGCGAGATCATCGAAATTTACACGTATTTCTATGACGAGGCGGGGAACTGCTACAGGATCATCAAGGGCAACAATGTAAGGATTACCTATCTTAACTATGAAAATGCCGAAAACATCGTCATTCCAGGCAAGCTCAGGAAATACCGCGTGACCGAGATCGGCGATGGCCTGCTCGACTATGGCTCGAACAGGATTCGCAGCATCACCATTCCGAATACGGTAAAGAAGATAGGAAACCGGGCTTTCCGTGCATTGCGGGGCCTGAAGCGCGTGACGATCCCAAAATCGGTGACCTCGATTGGCGAATATGCCTTTGAGGGATGCGATTACCTGACTTCGGTGACCGTTCCCGGCAGCGTGAAGACGCTAGGCGAAGGCGCCTTTTCAGAGTGCACGGTTCTTGCCAAGGTGAAGCTGAACAAGGGCCTGAAGACCATAGGCGATTATGCGTTTAATCAGTGTGCTTTTTCAAGCATCACCCTGCCGGATACCGTGACTTCGATCGGGAAATGGGCTTTTCAGAATTGCAAGTCGCTTGCGAGTATCGTGCTTTCCAGGAACCTGAAGACCATCGGGGAATATGCCTTCGAATACAGCGGCCTGAAGAAAGTGACCCTTCCCAACAGCTTAACCGCCATCGGTGCGGATGCTTTTTCGAATTGCGCGTCGCTTGAAAGCATTGTATTCTCCAAGAACCTGAAGACCATCGGGGAATACGCCTTCGCCCACAGCGGCCTGAAGAAGGCGATCCTTCCGAAAAAGCTGAAGACCCTTGGACAGTGTGCTTTCTATGATTGCAATAGCCTGGCCACGGTCTCGGTGCCGATCAGCGTGACCAAGATGGGGGAAAGTGTGTTCTCTTCCTGTGAAAAGCTGAAGAAGCTGACCATCAGCCCGAAGCTGTTCAGCAAGGCGGGCGCAAGCAATGTGACCCAGCTGGTCATACCGTCCGGCGTGACGTCCATTCCCGCTTCGGCATTTTCGGGTAGATCCGGAATTATTCAGGTCACCATCCCGGCTACGGTGAAGACCATAGGCAAGGAAGCCTTCTATGGGTGTACAGCCCTGAAAAAGGTGACGCTTCCCGACAGTGTGGCCACCATCGAGGCGAGAGCCTTTCAGGATTGCACGTCGCTTGCGAATTTCGTGCTTTCCAAGAACCTGAAGACCATCGGGGCTGATGCCTTCTCCGGGTGCTCAGCCCTGAAAAAGGCGACGCTTTCCGACAGCGTGACCGCCCGCTTTCCGACAGCGTGACCGCCATTGGGGCGAGAGCCTTTCAGAGTTGCACGTCGCTTGCGAGTATTGTACTCTCCAAGAACCTGAAGACCATCGGGGAATATGCCTTCGCCAACAGCGGCTTGAAGGAGGCGATCCTCCCGAAAAAGCTGAAGACCCTTGGAGAGTGTGCTTTCTATGATTGCAATAGCCTGACCGCAGCCTCAGTACCCCTCAGCGTGACCAAGATGGGCGAAAGTGTATTCTCTTCCTGTGAAAAGCTGAAGAAGCTGACCATCAGCCCAGAGCTGTTCAGCAAGGCGAGCGCATACAATGTGACCAAGTTGGTCATACCGTCCGGCGTGACGTCTATTCCGGATTCGGCATTTTATAGTGAATGGAGTAGCTACAGTTTCACCCAGGTCACCATCCCGGCTACGGTGAAGACCATAGGCAAGAATGCTTTCTGTGGGTGTAATGCCTTGAATAAGGTCACTCTCAAAGAGGGGCTTGTGACCATCGGTGAACAGGCGTTTTATAGAACAGGCCTGACTGCCGTCGCTTTTCCCGCCAGCGTGACCAGCATCGGGAAATCAGCGTTCGGTTATTGCGAATCTCTGAAGGAGATCGCTCTCAAAGATGGACTTGTGACCATCGGTGAACAGGCGTTTTATGGAACAGGCCTGACTGCCGTCGCCATTCCGGGCAGCGTGACGAGTATCGGGAAATCAGCGTTCGAACAATGCAGTTCTCTGGCAGGGGTCACTCTCAATGAGGGGCTTGTGACCATCGGTGAACAGGCGTTTTATAGAACAGGCCTGACTGCCGTCGCCATTCCGGGCAGCGTGACCAGCATCAGGGATTCGGCGTTCTATGATTGCAATTCACTGGCCACACTGACCCTGAACGAGGGCCTGAAGACGATAGGCGATTCGGCTTTCCAGTATACCTCGCTGGCTACTGTGGTCATTCCCGGAAGCGTGGAGACCATTGGGAACTATGCTTTCTATGAATGCTACTCTCTCACCAGCATCACGATCCCCAGGGAGACCCAACTGGGCGAGTATGCGCTGCCCCCATCTACGGATGAAGGGTTAACGGTGCGGACCTACTACAATTCCCCTGCCGAAGCCTATGCGAATAATTATTATATGAGAGTGTTTTATCTCGACGCCCCGACTTCGATCACGCTGAACTATACGGGTACCGTACAGCTGGAAAAATACCAGAGCCTGACGCTGGTGCCTGCGCTGGCCCCCGAGGGATGCGCCCCCTATGTGACCTGGAAATCCTCCGATACCAGTGTGGCTGAGGTTTCGGCTGAGGGCGTGGTCAGCGCCAATAAGACAGGCAAGGCAACGATCACCGTCTGCAATGCCAACGGCGAGGCAGCGGCCTCCGTCGATATCGAGGTGATTCCGCCGAAGCCGACGAGCGTCTCGATTGATTACTGGGATAATTACGTCTATGTGGGGTATACCTTGAAGCTGTATGTGGATATTGAGCCCAAGGATGCTGAGTATGCCCTGACTTGGTCCTCCAGCGACACCGGCGTGGCGACGGTGGACCAGGATGGCGTTGTGACCGGCATATCGGCGGGAACAGCCGTTATCACCGTCACTACCGACAACGGCCTGTCCGCGAAACAGACGTTCACGGTCTACGATTAAGTGAGATATATTGAGGCGTAACCGGAGCGCGCGATGCCCATGGGCGGTACGACCGCATGGGCTGCGCGTCTTCAACGACCGCAAGGCGCCGGGGCAACAGCCCCGACGCCTTGCGGTTTTTCAGACACCTGACAGTTCGTCGACCTTGTCATACCATTCTCAAATTGAAATTGGAAGATCCTTCGCTGCGCTCAGGATGACAAGCTTTTGACGCACCGGTGTAATTCTGAGCGGAGGCAAAGCCGAAGTCGAAGAAACTTTGTGTATTTTCAAATTTGAGAATAGTTTTACAGCCCCAGCAGCGCCCCAAACGCCCTTACCCCCGTCTCGATCAGATCATCGTCGAAGGCATAGCCCTCGGTGTGCAGGCCGGGGCAGTCCTCGCCGGCGCCGATGCCGAAGTAGACGCCGGGCGTCTCCCTGAGCAGCCAGCCGAAGTCCTCGGACCAGCGCATGGGCTCGCCAAGCAGTCGAACGGGCAAGTTCGCGGCCTGAAAGCGATTCATGGCGGCGTCGAAAAGGGCGTCGTCGTTGGTGGTGTCCGGGAAGGCGTCCCGAATCTCAAAATCACATTTCATGCCTGTTTCGCGGCAGCTTGCCCGCGCGCAGGCTTCTGTTCTTTGAATCAGTGCGTCAATGTCCCGCTGGCGATGGCCGCGAAGGGTCTGGCAAAGCCGGCCCTCGTGGGCGGAGATGCCGAAGTCCTCCCCGCCGGCGTTCAGCCCGATGAGCGTGCGCATCAGCAGACGGTCGCTGCCGGCCAGTATGTCGGCGATCATCTCCGGTATCTCCAAGGTCAGGCGGCACAGCGGCCCGATGGGGTTCGCGCCGTCGCCGGGATAGGCCGCGTGGGCGGGCCTGCCCGTCATATGGACGATGTGACCGCAGGAGGCACAGGCAAAACAGCCCCGGCGCATCAGCAGCGTGCCCTTCGGGTGGCCGGGAATGTTGTGAAGGGCGTAAATGGCGTCCAGCGTACTGAGCGCCCGCCAGGTGTCGATCACCCGTTTTGCGCCCTCGCCGGTTTCCTCCGCCGCCTGGAATATGAGATGGACGTTTTTGCCGACGCGCCGCCCCTCCAGCAGCAGCCCCAGGCCGCAGAGCATGGCGCTGTGGCCGTCGTGCCCGCAGCCGTGGCGCGCGCCGATCTCATTACATGCCGGAAGCGCGTCCATGTCCGCCCGGAAGCCGACGGCAGGAAGGTCGTCGCCCTCCCAATGGGTCGCCAGCAGCCAGCCGCCCATATCCCTCACGGCAAGCGCCGTGTTTTGCGACAGGAAGGCCTGGATCGCCGCCATCGTTCGCCGCTCCTGTCCGGAACGCTCCGGGCAGTCGTGCAGCGCGCGCCGCAGCGCGACGACCCGTCGCAGTTGGTTTTCCGTAAGCATGCTGTCCCTCCGATCATCGACCCGCATTGCGCGGCGTTTTCGCTACCGCCCCTGCACCACGATGCCCGGATTGGGCAGCAGCACGCTCTTCAAATAGATGCCGCCCGCCAAGGTTTCAGCGGCCTGACCTTCCACGTAAAACCGCACGCCGCGAATGCCGTCGAGCTGGCACAGCGTGTTGACCATCGTGTAAATCAGGCTGCGCTCCTCCCGGGCGTTGAGGATCTGGCAGCAGCGGTAGAAGTTGCCGGACAGATTGACCCGCGCCGTGCCGCCCGAGGTCTGTACGCCCAATATGTCTACGGGCTGTATGCCCTCCGAAATGGGCAGGCGCAGGTCGTCGCCCGCGCTGCCGGCAAGGATCAGCTCGGCCAGCAGGCTGCGGGGGGACAGGGCGCTGTGCATCGAAACGGCGCGCTGAACCGGCTGGAGCATGCCCTCGCTGTTGACGAGGAAGAGCGTGGCGGTGCTGCCGATGCAGCCCGAGAAATCGCGGCGGTAGATCATGCCCTCTGAAAATTCCATGAGGATCTGGTTGCGTTCGCAAACGGTGATCGGTTCGCTGTCGACCATGATGCGCACGGCGTCCAGGTCTGGCAGGAAGGAGCACATGGTCAGGGCGACGGAACCGACCAGCTTCCAGACTTCCAGGCCCGAGAGCGCCATGTAGGTGACGAGGGTTGAGGAGAAATTCAGATCCAACACCCGTTCGCCGCTTGAAAGCGTCTGGATGGCGGGGCTGGGCTCCAGCAGTTCGACGCCCTCGGGGATGGAAACGGCGGCGCAGGTCCCCGGCTTCGGGCCGTTCCGCAATACGTCGAACAGCGCCGCGGCAAAGCCCGCCTTGCCGGCGGAGACGGTTCTCAGCTCCGGGATCAGCCAATCGCCGGTTTCCGAGGGAAAATACAGAAGCGCCGTGCGGACGACGGGTTCCGCTTGTTCCGCCCCATCGGCCTGCAGCATTCGTTCCCGATTGGCCTGGAGCTGTGCGTAGGCCGCCGCCACGCTGGTCACCGGCTCGGTCTGGACGCCCAGGGGCATCTGGCAGTGGCTCTCGCTGATGTTGCCGACCAGCACGTTCACGCCGTTGACGCCGTCAATGTCCAGCAGGGTATTGCCGATCGACGTTTGCAGGGCGAGCAGCTCCTGGGGATTTTGCACGTTTCGGGCGTCTATGGACAGGTTTACGGTCACGGTGCCGCAGGCATATTCGCAGGCCAGCATCTGAGTGTCCGCCATGAAGCGTATGTTGCGCTCCGCGCCGCTGTCCAGCAGCGTCTCAACGGCGGCCTGGGGCAGGCTCTGCCCCGCGTCCCTGGGAATGCTGCGATTCACGGCGGAAAAGCCTGTGCCGTCCTGCGCGGCAAAGTACAGCGTTACCTCCCTGGGCGCGCTGGACAGCTTTTCACCGAGGATCATGTTCTCCGGCTCCTCAGAGGGCTCCGGCAGGCGAATTTCAGTCACGGTCTCCGGCTCCCTGGGCGCGAGCACACACCCGCCCAGCAGCGCGGCGACGAGGACGAACAGTACGCTCAGTCTGACATGCCTGTACAACGCTCTACCCCTCCTGCTTCTTCGCGGCCAGCGGCAGCTCTATGGTGAAGGTGGTGCCTTTCCCTGCGGTGCTGGCGGCTTCGATGGTGCCGCCGTGCAGCAGTACAAACTGCTTTACGATGGACAGGCCCAGGCCCGTGCCGCCCGTTTCCCGGGATCGCGCCTTGTCCACGCGATAGAATCTGTCGAAGATGTGGGGCAGATCCGCCTCGGGAATGCCGACGCCGGTATCGCTGACCTTGATGACGGCTTTCCTGCCTGCGCGCGCCAGCGAGCAGTGGACCTCGCCGCCACGGGGCGTATACTTGATGGCGTTGTCGATGATGTTGTACACCACCTGTTGCAGCTTCAGGGCGTCGCCGTTGACCTCGAGGGGTTCCTTGACGGTGCAATCCAGCTCGATGCCGTTCTCCCGGGCCAGGGGCGTCAGGCGTCGCACCTGCTCCTGCAGCAGCGCCCCGATATCCAGGTCGGTCAGATTCATCTTCATGCCGCTGTCGATGCTCACCAGCGTCAACAGATCGCTGACGATGCGGTTCAGGCGGTCGATCTCCTTGTTGACATCGGTCAAAAATTCCTTGGCCATGCCCGTATCCATCGGGTCCTGATACAGCAGGGTTTCGATCAATATCTTGATGGTGCTCAGCGGGGTCTTGAGCTCGTGGGAGGCGTTGGAAACAAATTGGCTTCTGGAATTGTCCAGCTGTTCCAGGCGTTCAGACATCGAGTTGAAGGCCTTGGCAAGGCTAGCAAATTCATTTTTGCCCCGGACGCTGACGCGGGCGGACAGGTCGCCCTGGCTCATGCGCGCGATGCCGTCGTTCAGCTCGCCGATGGGGCGCGTGATCGTGCGCAGCATCAGCGCGTTGACCATCAACACGGCCAGGGCGACGATGGCCATCCACGCCAGTATCTTGAGCTGGATTTCCCGCAGACTTTCGTAGATTTCCTGCACCTGGGAGATGTAGACCAGCACGCCCATAAGGCCTCCCGAGGCATTGCGGATGCTGCGGGCGTACAGCCCGGTCATGGCGTTGACGCCTGAAAAGGCGTTCAGCGCGGCCCGAAGCCAGTAGGCGTTTGCGTTGCCCACGTCGTAGAAGCCGTAATCGCCCTCGCTGCCCTCAAGAACGCTGCTGATTTCGGAGGTGATAAAGCGCTGGCCGTTCAGCTGGGAATTGGTGTCCACCTGCACCGTGCACAGCCGGTCCAACACCAATACGCGGCTCTGCTCCGCACGGGCGGTCTGAAGGGCCACGTCATACATGGACATCACGTCGGAGGACGCCAAAAGACCGCTGAATTCCTCCGCAAGGCTTTCGGCGATCCTCTGGTCGTCCCGCGTGCGCTGGTTAAACAGATATTCGCCTACCAGCTGAATCAGCGAAAAACCGATGACGCAGAACGCCACGACGATGATCAGCAGATAGGCGATGGTTATTTTCCAGCGTATGGAATGTATAAAGGCTTTAATCCTTGTCAGTGAAATAGTAGCCAACCCCCCACTTGGTGAAGATGTATTCCGGCTGGCTGGGCACCTTTTCGATCTTTTCCCGCAGGCGGCGGATGTGCACGTCCACGGTGCGCAGATCGCCCAAGTAATCGTACTTCCAAATCGTCTCGAGCAGGCTTTCGCGGGAGAACACCTTGCCCCGGTTGGTGACGAACAGGTGCAGCAGGTCAAATTCCTTGGCCGTCAGATTGACCTCGCGCCCGCCCACGCTGACGGAGCGGTTGTTGACGTTGAGCTGCATGTCCCTCACGGTGATCACCCGCTGGCCATTCTCGCGCTGCATCATCGTGGTGCGGCGGAAGATGGTGCGGATGCGGGCCTTGACCTCGAGGATGTTGAAGGGCTTGGTCATGTAATCGTCCGCACCGTATTCAAGCCCCAGAATTTTGTCCATGTCGTCGCCCTTGGCCGTGAGCATGATGATGGAGACGTTGCTGCGCTCGCGAATGCGCTGGCAAACCTCTATGCCGTCGATCTTGGGAAGCATGACGTCCAGAAGCACAAGATCATAATGGCCGGAGAAGAACTTGTTCAGCGCTTCCTCGCCGTCTGCGGCAGAATCCGTCTCGTAGCTGTCCTGCTCAAGGGAATATTTCAATCCTTTAACAATCAATGGCTCGTCATCGACAATTAAAATCCGCTTGGGCATGATTTATCCTCCTTTGACGCCAATGAAACCATATTGTGTTCTCTATGACATCACATATTCATCATTTTGTTATTATTATAAACGATTCCTGTCATTTTTTCAAGTTGTTTTTTTTAAATGTTGTTAGGTTTTCCATGCGACGCTGTACAAAAATGGCCAGAGGTGATAATATAATGGGGTAGCATGAATAATATGTGGTTTCCCGTGGGCGACGCAAGGGCGGCCTGCGGTTTGAGGAGTATATCCAAAATGCGGATAGTCAAACGTTTCCTGTCTGTGGTGCTGGCGCTGGCGTGGCTTTGTTATGCGGCGGCATGCGTCGCCCGGGCGGAATACGATATGAACCAGCCCCAGAATCTGGATCCGTCGCACCTCTTTGCGGAATCGGCGCTGCTGGTGGATCAGGATTCGGGTGAAACGCTGTTTTCCAAGGATTCACGGGTGCGCATGTATCCCGCCAGCACCACGAAGATCATGACCCTCCTGCTCGCCCTGGAGAGTGGCATTCCCCTCCAGGAGCAGGTCACCATTCCCGCCGAGGCGGGGGACGTGCCCGAGGGCAGCTCGGTGATCCCGGTAAAGCCGGGAGACGTAACTTCCTTTGCAGACCTGCTCTACGGCTTTATGCTGTCCTCCGGCAACGACGGCGCCAACGCCGTGGCGGTGCTGGTGGACGGCAGCATCGAAGCCTTTGTGGCGCACATGAACCGGCGCGCCGGGGAGATCGGCTGCCAGGGCACCCACTACGTCAACGCCCACGGCTATCAGGATTCCGAGCACTATACCACGGCTCAGGACCTGGCGCTGATTTCGCTGACGGCGATGCAAAACCCTGATTTCAGGAAGATCGTCGCCGCGCCGCGCTGGACGATGAACATACGGCGCGACGGCAAGGACGTTCAGACGGAGATCGTCTCCAGGAACAGTTTGCTCCAAAGCGGCGAAAAGTATTACTATCCCGACTGCACCGGCATCAAGACGGGGCATCACAACAAGGCGGGCTGGTGCTTTGTGGGATCGGCTGAACGGGATGGCAAGCGCGTGATCTGCGTCGTGCTGAAGTGCGCGGAGGAGATGTCGAAGTGGTATGACGCCGCCCGCCTGTTTGAATACGGCTTTACGCGATATGCGCCCGTTGCGCTTGGCAGCCTGCTGGAGCAGTGCCGGGACCGATTCGATGCGGTCCAGGTCGAGGATGCCCGGCAGGACGACCCTCAGGGTGGCCGCCTGGCGCTGGCGCTTACCGATGTTTCCGGCGGCGAGCAGGCGATGCAGCTGGTTTCAGGCAGCCAGCTTGCCCTTTCAGCCGCCGTCGATCGGGTGGCGGCGGGCATTCGCGTGACGCTGACCGACCCCCTGCGCGCGCCGGTGACCCAGGGAGACGCGGTGGGAACGCTGTCCCTGGAGCTGGAGGGCTTTGCCCCGGTCACTGCGACGCTGACGGCGACGCGAACCGTTGAAGCCCAGCCCGTGGCCACGCCCGAGAGCGTGCCGGAGCCGACGGAAGTCGTCCGGACGCCCGAGCCTGTCACCCAGGCGCCGAATCGCGCTTCGGGTCGCGGTTCAGGACTGGCCATACTGGTGATTTTGATACTGCTTATGTCGGCGTCGGCCATTGCCGTTGTGGCGGCGCTGAAGCGGGAGCAGCGCCGCAGGGCGCGGACCCGCAGAAGGCGGCCCCCACGGCGCGGCGAGCCGCAGACGCGCACGAGGCGCGGCGGCGGACGTTAAACGCCCTGTGGCATGCCGGAACGACTGTGTCAACCGATCAGGCGATATTATCTATGAATGGGCATAAAAACGATTCGATTTTGAGAGGTAGCTACATGCAACGAAGCCTCAGGAGAATAGCGCTGCTCCTGGCTGTGGCGCTGGCGCTGCTGTGCGGCGCGGCGCTGGCGGAATCCCCCGCCGATTACAACCGAAATGTGCCGCAGCTGTTGCGCGAGGGACACCTGTACGCCGATTCCGCCATACTGGTGGACGCCATCAGCGGGGATGTTCTGTTTTCAAAAAATGCCCGCGCGCGCATGTATCCCGCGTCCACCACGAAGGCCATGACGCTGCTTTTGGCCCTTGAAAGCGGCATTTCCATGGATACGCCCATCGTCATCCCGCAACAGGCCACCCAGATTCCCGCAGACAGCTCGCTGATTCCCGTGTTCCCGGGCGATATGATGTCGTTCAGGGACCTGCTCTACGGCTTCATGCTCACCTCGGGCAACGACGGCGCGAACGCCATCGCGGTGCTGGTGAGCGGCAACGTCGAAGCCTTCGTGGACCGCATGAACAGGCGCGCGAAGGAGCTGGGCTGCGAGGACACACACTTTGTCAATCCCCACGGCTACCATGATCCCCAGCACTATTCCACCGCGCTGGACCTGGCCCGCATTGCCAGCGAGGGTATCAAGCTGGACGCTTTCAGGAAGATCACTTCGGCTCCAAGCTATATTATGAAGATACAGCGGGGCAACAACGCCATGGAACAGCGCGTGGTCAATTCCAATTCGCTGCTCAAGAGCGACAACACCTACTATTATCCCGACTGTATCGGCATCAAAACCGGCTACCACAGCCAGGCGGGGCAGTGCTTCGTCGGTGCGGCGGAGCGCGACGGCGTGCGGCTGGTTACGGTGGATTTGCACTGCATGGGGTCGGTGGACAAGTGGGTGGACACCATCCGCCTGTTCAATTACGGCTTTACCTGCTATACCGGCTACTCGATGGAGCAGATGTTCAACCTTGCCGGGAGCAAGATCGCCACGCTGAGGGTCTCCAACGCCATCGCCAGCGACCCCTATGAGGGCATGCTGAACCTGAAAATCGCCCAGATCAGCGACCCGGAATACGTTCGCATGGTGGAGAACGACAACCAGGCGGCTATGGACGAGGCCATCGACGACTTCGTCACCCGCTGCGAGCTGACGGTGACCTCGGACATGGTCGCACCCATCTCCAAGGGCGAGATCATCGGCCGGCTGAAATACATGGACCAGTCCGGCAGGGAGATCACCGCGCTGCTGGTGGCGGACAGGACCATCGAGGAGCAGCCGCCGAGGATCGAGCTGACGGACATCTTCCCGGTGCTGACGTACTTTGAAAACCCGCTGGTGGTGCTTCTGGCTGCGGTACTGATCCTGTTGATCGTGCTGCTGGTGATCGCCGGCATCGTCCGGGGCGCGCGCAAGGATCGCCAGCGCAAGAAGATCTACGAGGCCAAGCGGCTGGAATACATGCGCCGCATGAGCGCGCAAAAGCGTCGCGACGCCCGGAGCCGGCGCAGACGGTAGAAAAAAAGGTGGTTGGATGTATATTTTCCCCCTCACGCCCGATAATAGGAAGCGTGAGGGGGTTTGTCATATGCTGGAATCGATGAAGCAAAGAATGGATAACATGTGGCGCAGGCTCGCCGGATGGGGCGAAGCCGCCGCCTCCGGGGCGGTGGCGTTCGCACGCTGCCGGGAGAAGCGGAGGCGTTTGGGCTACTACACGGGTCTGGCGCTGCTGCTTACGCTGCTGGGCGTGGGATCCCATGCCTGGCGGACGCGCGGCGCTTCCGATGCGCCTGAGTCCGGCGAAGCGCCGCGTGCGGCAGCGCTTGCGCGCATCCCCACCCTCGCGCCTGCGCCGTTCCTCGAACCGATGCCCCCGGCGACGCCCGAGCCCGTGCGATGGGTCTGGCCGCTGGAGGGTGAGATACTGTCCGGGTATTCGCCCGACGCGCCGGTCTGGTCCCAGACCCTTGCCCAGTGGCAGACCCATGCCGCGCTGGACATCGCCGGTTCCCCCGGCGAGGCGGTGTACGCTTGCCGCGACGGCACTGTGGCGGAAAAATGGAGCGACAGGCTGTGGGGCAATGTCATCGTGATCGAGCACGACGAGGGGTACCGATCCACCTACGCGGGCCTGAATACCCTTGAGATGGTCAACGAGGGCGACAGCGTCGAGGCGGGCCAGGTCATAGGCTCGGTGGGACAGTCCGCCGTATGCGAGGCAGAGCTGGGTTGGCATCTGCACTTCGAGCTGGCAAGGGCGGGGGAGAGCGTGGATTTCAGAAAATTATCTGTTGCCTGATCCGCCCGGTATGCTGTATAATATGAATACTACAGAAGGAAACGAGGGATACCGATGCCGAGACTTTGGGCCAGGATCATACGAAAACAGCGCATAGAAAGGCAGGCCACGGCTGAATGCGCCTGGGAGGAGGTCGAGGACGCGCTGACCACGCTGTGCCATGAATTTGACATTCCCCGTCCGATTTGGCTGAACAAGCATTATCGGGAGTTTGAGGATTTCCGCCGGACGCAGTTCCTGCCGGAACACTTCATGGAGGAGGTGCCCTTCCAGCGGCTTGAAATTGAGTTTCTGGAGGACGACGGCAAAACGCGCCGCAGCAACGATCCCCGGAATCAGTTCGACGGCTTTTAAGCCGTGAAATCATGGGTTGCCCATGGCCCTGTAGTCCCGGTACCACTCCGCAAATTTGCGCAGTCCCTCGCGTATTCCGATCGTCGGGCGGAAGCCGTAATCGGCCTCCAGGGGGCCGGTGTCGGCGTAGGTCACCGGCACGTCGCCGGGTTGCATGGGCGCCAGTTCCCGATGGCTGTTGAAGTCGTAATCCTCGGGCAGCAGGCCCGCGCGCACCAGCTCCTGCTGCAGCACGGCGACAAAATCCAACAGGTTTTCCGGCCTGCCGCCGCCGATGTTGTAAACCGCCCAGGGGGCGACGGGCAATCCGTCCTCGCCCATGCGGCGCTCAGGCGCGCCCTGCATGACACGATACACGCCTTCGACAATGTCGTCGATGAAGGTGAAATCCCGCAGGCAGTTGCCGTAATTGAAGATACGGATGGTTTCGCCGCGCAGCAGCTTTTCAGTGGCAGAATAGTAGAACATGTCCGGCCTTCCGGCGGGGCCGTACACGGTGAAGAAGCGCAGGCCGGTACAGGGGATGTCATACAGCTTGGCGTAGCTGTGGGCCATCAGCTCGTTGGATTTCTTCGTGGCGGCGTAGAGACTTACCGGATGATCCACCTTGTCGTCGGTGCTGAATGGCACTTTCCTATTGCCCCCGTAGACCGACGAGGAGGAGGCGTAGACCAGATGAGCCACAGGATGGCGCCGGCAGGCCTCCAATATATTGAAGAATCCCACCATATTGCTTTCAATGTAGGCCTCGGGATGGGCGATGCTGTAGCGTACCCCGGCCTGGGCGGCGAGATTCACCACGACACTCGGCCTGTATTTCGCAAACACATTGTCCACCAGCGGTTTGTCCGCGATAGATCCCTGAATGAAAACATGCTTCGCCGCCGATGCTTCGGCGGCTCTTTCAATCAGTCCGAGCCGGTAAGCCTTTAGACGCGGGTCATAGTAATCGTTCATGTTATCCAGACTGATCACCGTGCCGCCTTTCATGCCATTGAGCAGCCGGAGTACGAGATTTGCGCCGATGAAGCCTGGGGAACCGGTAACCAGTATCGTTCTGCCGTCCAGATTCACATGCACTTTGGCCATGATCGTTTCCTCCGAATATATCGTTTTATCAATCAACCTGATGATACCTGAAATGAAAGCGCCTGTCAAGCAGATACGCACGAAAATGTTGATAATAAGTTAAATCATGCAAAGGGGTATTGACTTTCTTTGACTATTGATTATAATGGTAAATGTCAGCGGGAGGGCATGGGAAACAGCTTCGCTGACAACAATAAAGACAGCGCTCCATGATCTGGAGCGAAAAGGAGGATAAGCATATGTTCGGAATGATTCCTTATCGCAACAATCGCAGTGTGGCTCCCCGTGGTTTCTTCGATGATTTCACCAATGACTTCTTCAAGCCCCTCTTCGACGGCTTCGGCATGATCCGGCCCGAGCAGGCCATGAAGGTGGACGTGCGGGACGAGGGCGACAAGTACACCCTGGAGGCCGACATGCCCGGCGTCAGCAAGGACAACGTGAAGGTTGAGATCGTCGGCGGCATGCTGACCATCTCTGCCGACTACGACGAGAAGAAGGAAGAGAAGGGCGAGGACGACAAGTACGTCTACCGCGAGCGCCGCTGCGGCAGCATGCGCAGGTCCTTCAATGTGGAGGGCATCCGCGAGGACGACATCACCGCCGAATTCAAGGACGGCGTGCTGAAGCTGACCCTGCCCAAGCAGGAGACCAAGGCGCTGCCCGAAACCAAGGCCATCGAGATCCAGTAATACGAAATGAAACTGAAGCCGCCGCCCGGCACTGTGCCGGACGGCGGCTCTGTCTATCCTTGCAAATATTGGAGTTCCCCCCTTGAAAGATTGTCGATGATCTGCGATAATATAGACAATACATTTGGGGGTAACAATGCCATGACAGACAGACTGTACGATCTCGCCGCGCTGGACATGGACGGTACGCTCTTGAATTCGGCCAACGAAATTACGCCCTTTACCCGTCGCGCGCTCAACCGCGCGGACGCGGCGGGCAAGGTGATTGCGCTCTGCACGGGGCGATGTCTTTCCGAGCTGCGGTATCACCTGAAGCGCGTTCCGGGCATACGCTACGCCATCAACGAAAGCGGCGGCTGCCTGTATGACGTGAGGGCCGACAGGATATTGTTCCAGGCGGCGTTGGACGGGGATGTGATCGAGCGTATGTTCGAAGCGGCCGCGCCCCGGGACGTGATGCTCCAGTGCTTCTTCGGCAACCAGTCCTACGTTCAGCCCGAGGATTGCGGCAGGATGGCCCACTTTCACATGGGCGGCTTCGTGGAGGCCTTTGTCGCGGGCTCTGTATTTACCCGGGATATCCGCTCTCTCTGGCGCGAGAGCGGCAAGCCGATGACCAAGTTCAACCTATATTTCGCCTCGGAGGACGAGAAGGCGCGCTTTACCGAGGATATGGGCGATATGGACCTGTGCGTCACCGGCTGTATAGGCATCGGCTACGAGATTTCCCCGAAGGGCGCGGGCAAGGGCGACGGATTGAGGGCACTGTGCGACCACCTGGGTCTGCCCATAGAGAGAACTATGGCGGTTGGGGACGGCAACAACGACATCGAGCTGATGGAGGCCGCCGGATTTTCCGTGGCCATGGGAAACGCTGTGGATGCGGTCAGGCGCGTGGCCCAAGCCGTTACCGACGACTGTGACCACGACGGCGCGGCGAAGGCGGTGCTGCGCTACATGCTGGGCGAGTGAGGTCGGAATTAGCCGGACAGGCGTTTTTTTACATATAAACTGCAGCCGTATGGCGAAGGGCCGATTGAACCCCGGAGGGAAGCTTCTGCCGATACCTTTCTGGCGGGTCTGCCTGCTTTGGCAAACGGTGACAAGGGTCGATCTGAATGGGCATAAATTTTGTCAAATCCCTTGACAGAATCAGACACATATGTTAATATATCGTGTGTTAAGGGACGGTTGACCGTCCGCAATAAACAGAAGGAGAGACGAGACGATGAAGAAGATTCTGGTTGTGCTTCTGGCTCTGGTCATGGCGCTGGGCTGTATGTCCGCCATGGCCGAGGAAATCGACTGGCGCGCCCTGGAGGGCGGAGAGCTGAACATGTACGGCGGCTGCGACGAGCCCCATGTTGCTGCGGTTGCCAAGGCGTTCGAGGAAAAGACCGGCATCAAGGTCAACTTTATCCGCATGAGCGGCAACGATTGCTACAACCGCATCCTTGAGGAGCGCGACAATCCTCAGGGCGACGTGTGGTACGGCGGCACCTGGGATCCCTACATTGCCGCTGCGGATCAGGGCCTGCTGCATGAGTTCACCGACTGCCGCCATGTGCCCTACAAGTCCGAAAACTTCGGCGTGGGCGAGCCCTATTGGTTCGGCATCTATTCCGGCTACATCGGCTTCATCTGCGACAAGGAGGAGCTGGAGGCCCGCGGCCTGGAGCTTCCCAAGTCCTGGAAGGATCTGATGGATCCCAAGTATAAGGATCTGATCGTCATGGCGAACCCCGGCGCCACCGGCACGGGCGTGATGACCACCTCCATACTGTTCCAGATCTTCGGCGACAAGGAAAAGCCCCTGGCTGAGCAGCAGGAGGTACTGGACATGATCGCCGCGATGGACAAGAACGTGACCACCTACGTCAAGACCGGCTCCGGCACCAGCCACAACGTGGCGCTGGGCGAGGCCGCCATCGGCGTCGGCTTCCTGCACACCGGCCTGATGTACATCGAGGACGGCTATGACAACTTCGAACTGGTGGGCCCGGAAGAGGGCACCGGCTACGAGGTCGGCGGCACCGCCATCATCGAGGGCTGCAAGCACCTGGACGAGGCCAAGCTGTTCGTCGAATTTGCCCTGACCCCCGAGTGCCAGGAGATCGGCAAGACCGTCGGCGCGCTGCAGTTCCTGACGGTTGAGGGCGCGGAGGATCCCGAATCCGCCAAGTCCCTGCTGGGCACCAAGCTGATCGACTACGATTCCGACTGGACCGGCACGCACAAGAATGAGATTATCGAAGCCTGGAACAGCGTCATCTCCAGCGACAAGATCGCGACCGAATAATTGCTGTTGTCCCAAGGCTGAAAAGGAGACCGTCTGCCCCAGGCAGGCGGTCTCTGCCGGTTGAGAGTGCCAGATAATGTGAGGTGGGTGAGGAAATGGCCAACGCAAAGAGCAAGGCGCTGGATCGCAAGAAGTTTTTCGGCGATCCGATCCTGGTCATCGCGATACTCGTGATCATGCTCTTCCTGCTGCTGTTCATCGTATATCCGCTGTGGACGGTGACGATACAGAGCTTCTCCCGGGGCGAGACGGAAATGATCGCCGAGGTGAAGGAAGCCGGCGAATGGTTTACGAAGCAGGCTGCCCTGGTGGAGGACGGCTCTGCGGACGCCTTTGCCGCACTGGGAGGAAAGATCACAGCCTATTACAAGGAGTACAACAAGGCGCGCAAGAACAACGATAAGGTGATTGCAGCCCGTGACGAAATGGACGCGGCCATGACCGCCCTGGACGACGGGCAGGCCGCCGCGTTTGTGGAATCGGTGAACGCTGCGGGCGGGGCGATTACGGCTGAGGACATCTCCTCGAGAATCGCCGCAGTTCAGGCGGATGAGTCGAAGCTCGGCAAATTTGCCCTGTCCTTCGATGTCTACGCCTCCCTGTTCCAAAATGCCACGTTTATGCGCATCGTCAGGAACACGCTGCAGCTGGGCCTGATTACAGGCTTCTTCTCCACGCTGATCGGCTTCATATTCGCCTATGTGGACATGTACACCAGGACGAAGTTCAACGGCATGTTTCGGGTGATTTCGGTGCTGCCCATCGTGTCGCCGCCCTTTGTGCTGACGCTGTCAGCCATCATGGTGTTCGGCAAGCGCGGCCTGATCACCCGCCACCTGCTGGGCATGATGAACGCCAACATACAGGGCCTGCACGGCCTGGTGATGGTGCAGACCATGACCTTTTTCCCGGTCACTTACCTGATGTTGAAGGGCCTGCTGGCGAATATCGACCCGTCGCTGGAGGAATCCGCCCGGGACATGGGCGCTTCCCGCTGGAAGGTGTTCACCACGGTCACGCTGCCGCTGCTGCTGCCCGGCATCGGCAACGCCTTCCTGGTGGCCTTCATTGAGGCCGTGGCCGACTTTACCAACCCGGTGATGATCGGCGGCGACTATACCACGCTGGCCGAGCACATCTACTTCCAGTATTCGCTGCAATCCGACCCGCGCGGGCCGGCGGCCATGGCCGTGATACTGCTGGTGATAACGATCATACTGTTCATGCTGGAAAAGTACTGGCTGGAGCGCAAATCGGTGGCGACGCTCAGCGGCAAGGCATCCCGAATGCGCCAGCCGATCACCGAAAAATCGGTCACGATACCGCTGGTCACCTTCTGCATGCTGATCTCCGTGTTCGTGATCGGCATGTACGCGCTGATCCCGCTGGGCGGCCTGTTCCAGCAATGGGGCCGTAAATTCAACCTTGTGACCACCCACTTCAAGACGGTGCTCAGCATGGGCATGGCGCCCTTCCGCGACGCGCTGATACTGTCGCTGATCGCCGCTCCCATCACCGCGCTGCTTTCGATGATGATCGCGTACTTGGTGGTCAAGCGCAAGTTCGTGGGCAAGGGCTTTATGGAATTTGTCACCATGTTCGCCATGGCCGTTCCCGGCACGGTGCTGGGCATCGCGCTGCTGCGCGGCTACATTACCGGCCTGTTCGGCACCGGCTTCCTGGCCCTCGTGGGCACTGGAACGATCATCGTGATCGCGTTCGTGGTGCGCTCGCTGCCCATCGGCACGCGCTCCGGCGTGGCGGCGCTGCGGCAGATCGACAAGTCCATCGAGGAATCCGCCTACGACATGGGTGCGAGCAGCGGCAAGGTGTTCACCTCCGTCACGCTGCCCCTGATCAAGGATTCGTTCTTCAGCGGCCTTGTGACCACCTTTGCCCGCTCCATCACGGCGACCAGCGCGGTCATCTTCCTGATCTCCGCCCGCTTCAACCTGATCACGCCGCAGATCATGACGGTTGTCGATCGCGGCGAATACTCGGTCGCCTGCGCCTATGCCACGATGATGATGATTATGGTCTACGGCGCCATCGGTATCATGAATCTCTGCCTGAACCTGTTCGGCACCAGCCGCAGGCAGAAGCGCGCTGAAAAGAAGGAGGCTTTGGCATGAGCAAAGTGAAGAAGGGCGTCCGCCTGGAGAACATTTCCAAGATATACCTGGATCCCAAGACAAAAAAGGCATTCAAGGCCGTGGACAACATCAACCTGACCATCGCGCCGGGTGAATTCGTCACCCTTCTGGGCCCCTCCGGCTGTGGCAAGACCACGACGCTGCGCATGATCGCCGGCTTTGAAAGTCCCGACGAGGGCGAGATCTACCTTGGGGACACGCCCATCAACGCCCTGACCCCCAACATGCGCGATACGGCCATGGTGTTCCAGAGCTACGCGCTGTTTCCCCATATGACCATCTTCGACAATGTGGCCTACGGCCTGAAGCTGCGCAAGTTACCCAAGAACGAGATCAGGCAAAAGGTGTTTGACATGCTGGATCTTGTGGGGCTGGAGGGCATGGAGAACCGCTATACCAACCAGCTTTCCGGCGGCCAGCAGCAGCGCGTGGCCCTGGCCCGCGCCCTGGTGGTGGAGCCGGGCGTGCTGCTGTTCGACGAGCCGCTGTCCAACCTGGACGCCAAGCTGCGCGTGCAGATGCGCACGGAGATTCGCCGCATCCAGCAGGCGCTGGGCATCACCGCCATCTACGTCACCCACGACCAGTCCGAGGCCATGGCCATCTCCGACAACATCATACTGATGAAAAAGGGCGTCATCGCCCAGATGGGCACGCCCACGGAGATATACTACCATCCCAACAGCGAGTTCGTGGCCGATTTTATTGGTGAGTGCAATTTCCTCAAGGGCCCCATCAGCAAAGTTGGAACGGGGGAGGCCTGTGTGAATATCACGGGCGTGGACGTGCCCGTGGCCACGGACAAGGCCGTGAAGGTGGGGGACGAGGGCGAGATCGTGCTGCGCCCCGAGGCCATTGTCATCGGCGATACCGGGCTTTTGCCCTGCAAGGTGGAGCTGAGCTGCTTCATGGGCTCCTATCAGAATTACCATGTGCGGGTGGGCGACACGCTGGTCAAGATCACCGACAACTGCCCCATCAGCAAGAAGGTGTTCAATGTGGGCGACAGCGCATGTATCTCCTTTGACAAGATTTGCGCACATCTGCTGTAAGGAGCAGATATGAAGCGGCCACCGGGCTCTGCCCGGTGGCCGTTTTAAGGAAATACCGCACAATGCTCATGGCGCATTAACGGCTGAATTTCAGCCGCCTGCTGCCTGCTGATTTCTTGACTTGCCACCAGCAAGCCTTGGAAATCTGCAGTTTGCAATCGACTAAAATTCATCTCGTTACTGCACGACTCGATTATGCGGTGTTTCCTTAAATTTTTATTGCTTACAGAATGAATACTTAAGTGAAATTAACGTATAATGACGCTGAATAGCGCATAATGATGCTTTGCAAATGAATATTTATGAAGCATGGCGCTATATACGGACTTAATGCCAGATCCCGATTGGTCATAATTTGCGGATGAAAACTGTTCATTATGCCGAAAACAAAAAAAGGGGGGACTGAAACGGAACCGGAAAACAGATTGTGTTGGATGAAAGAATGATTGTTCGTAAATTTGAATTATTCAGCATTGAATTATTAATTTTTTTCTGAAAATAACATAAAAACACGAACGTTCAAACGCGATAGCACGTTAATAATTCGGCAATGATATTGACTTTGCATGCCGCCACGGCTTATACTTATTGCATTGAAAGCCTGCAAAGCCGGGATCCGGCTGATTGCGGGGATCGGAGATGACGTTATGAAGCGTGTGGCCATTATCATGGGCAGTGACAGCGATCTCAAGGTGATGCAGGGCGCTATGGATACACTGAAAACGCTGGAGATTCCCTTCTGTGTGCGCATACTGTCGGCGCACAGAACGCCCGACGCGGCGGCGGCCTTCGCCAGGCAGGCGCGGGATGCGGGCTATGGCGCCATCATCGCGGCGGCGGGCAAGGCGGCGCACCTGGCGGGCGTGATGGCGGCGAATACGATACTGCCGGTGATCGGCGTACCGATGAAGTCCTCGACGCTGGACGGGCTGGACGCGCTGCTGAGCACGGTGCAGATGCCCTCGGGCATGCCGGTGGCCACCGTAGCCATCGACGGCGCGGTAAACGCGGCCCTGCTCGCGGCCCAGATCATCGCCCTTTCCGACGACGAACTGGCCTGTCGGTTTGCCGAATACCGCGAGAGCCAGAGGGCAAAGGTCGAGGAAAAGGACGCTAGGATTTCAGAAGAATACTCATGCTTATAGTGTGGAGAGCCGGAACGGTATCAGCGGTTTCCGGCGCTTCGCATTTTATACAAATACAAAGATAGCTTGGAGGAGAACCATCATGGAAAAGCTGCAGCAGCTCTACGAGGGCAAGGCCAAGAAGGTCTACGCGACGGGCGACGACAACCTGTACATCGTCTCTTACAAGGACGACGCTACGGCCTTCAACGGCCTGAAAAAGGGCACCATCGCCGGGAAGGGCGTCATCAACAACCGCATGAGCAACATGCTGATGCAGATGCTGGAGCAGCACGGCGTGCCCACCCATTTCGTCCGGGAGCTGAGCGACCGCGAGACGCTGGTAAAAAAGGTCTCCATCGTGCCGCTGGAGGTCATCATCCGCAATGTCTCTGCGGGCAGCTTTGCCAAGCGCTACGGCGTGAAGGAGGGCATCGTGTTCGATGCGCCGACCATAGAGTTTTCCTATAAGAACGACGATCTTGGCGATCCTCTGCTGAACCGGTACCACGCGTTGGCACTGAAGCTGGCCACAGCCCGGGAGATCGACCAGATTGAAGCCTATGCCTTTAAGGTGAACGAGGTTTTGAAGGCGTACTTCCTGAAGCTGAACATCACGCTGGTGGATTTCAAGCTGGAATTCGGACGCCTGCCGGACGGAACCATCGTGCTGGCCGATGAGATCAGCCCCGACACCTGCCGCTTCTGGGATGTAAACACCGGTGAAAAGCTGGACAAAGATCGCTTCCGCCGCGACCTGGGCGGCGTCGAGGACGCTTACAACGAGGTCATGCGCAGACTGACGAGCAAATAAAGGAGACTGTATGAATCATATTCACGAGGAATGCGGCGTATTTGGCATCTTCAACAAGACTCAGGGCGATCTCGCGTCGGATTGCTACTATGCGCTGTTCGCCCTTCAACATCGCGGTCAGGAGAGCGCTGGCATCACCGTCAATGAAAAGGGTCGCCTGCGCACCCACAAGGACGCCGGACTGGTGCAGGATGTGTTCACCCCCGACGTGATGAACTATCTGGGCCGGGGCAACATGGCCGTGGGCCATGTGCGCTACGGTACGGCGGGAATCAACCCGGTGCAGAACGCACAGCCCATCGTGGTGAACCACTGCAAGGGGCTGATGTCCCTGGCCCACAACGGCGCGCTGACCAACGCGAGCGAGCTGCGGGAGGAGCTGGAGATGAACGGCTCCATCTTTCACATGACCAGCGATTCAGAGATCATCGCCCACGTCATCATACGGGAGCGCCTGAAGTCCGATTCCATCGAGACGGCGGTGTGCAAGGCCATGGACCGGCTGGAGGGCGCCTATTCCTTCGTGGTGATGTCCTCCACCAAGCTGATCGCAGCCCGTGACCCCCACGGCTTCCACCCGCTGTGCATCGGCACCCGGCCGGACGGCAGCGTGATCTTCGCGTCGGAGACCTGCGCCCTGGACGCGGTGGGCGCCACCTTCCTGCGGGACGTGCAGCCCGGGGAAGTGGTGATCGTGGACAAGAAGGGCATGCGCAGCGACGAGAGCCACGTGGGCAGCTGCAAGAAGTCGCTGTGCGTGTTTGAATACATCTACTTCGCCCGCCCCGATTCCGTGGTGGACGGCTCCAGCGTCCACATGGCCCGCCAGCGGGCAGGCAGCTTCCTGGCCCTGGAGCATCCCGTCAACGCGGACGTGGTCATCGGCGTGCCGGACAGCGGCCTGGACGCGGCCATCGGCTACGCCAAGACCTCCGGCATCCCCTACGGCATCGGCTTCATCAAGAACAAGTACATCGGCCGCACCTTCATACAGCCCACCCAGTCGGACCGTGAGAACAAGGTGCGCATCAAGCTGAACCCCGTCTCGGCCACGGTCAAGGGCAAGCGCGTGGTGCTGGTGGACGACAGCATCGTGCGGGGCACCACCTGCGCCCGCATCGTACAGCTGCTGCGGGACGCCGGGGCCACAGAGGTGCACATGCGCTCCAGCGCGCCGCCCTTCCTGTACCCCTGCTATTACGGCACCGACGTGGACAGCCAGAAGAACCTGGTGGCCTGGAATCGCACCGTGGAGGAGGTCCGCCAGATCATCGGCGTGGATTCCCTGGGCTATCTCTCCTGTGAGAACGCCCACAAGCTGGCCGAAAACACCACCGGCTTCTGCACCGCCTGCTTTGACGGCAAATACCCTTGCACCCCGCCCAAAAAGCCTGACAAGACGCGGTTCGAGCGGGGCGTGGAGGAATGAAAAAAATGAAGATTGAAAATTCAGGCTCAAATCCTCGCGTATCTGTTTGATCGACTCGGACGAGAAAGGTGTCGACGCCTGAAATCAAGTCATTCGGTCCAGGAATCTTGAATTTTCAATTCCTCATTTGCGATTTCCATTACTTTATTACTTGGAGGATTCTACATGGCGAACACATTATCCCGTTCTGACAGCTACGCCGCCGCAGGCGTGGACATCACCGCCGGCTACAGGGCCGTCGAACTGATGAAAAAACACATTGCCCGGACGAACATTCCCGGCGTGGTGTCGGGCATTGGCGGCTTCGGCGGGCTGTTTGAGCTGGACGTGACCGGCATGACCCGGCCGGTGCTGGTCAGCGGCACCGACGGCGTGGGCACCAAGCTCAAGCTGGCCTTTGTGATGGACAAGCACGACACTGTGGGCATCGACTGCGTGGCGATGTGCGTCAACGACATCGTCTGCTGCGGCGCGAAGCCACTGACGTTCCTGGATTACATCGCCTGCGGCAAGAACGTGCCCGAGCGTATCGCGCAGATCGTGTCCGGCGTGGCCGAGGGCTGCGTTCAGGCGGGCTGCGCGCTCATCGGCGGCGAGACCGCCGAAATGCCCGGCTTCTATCCCGAAGACGAGTACGACCTGGCGGGCTTTTCCGTGGGCGTGGTGGACAGGGCGAAGCTGTTCGATCCCGCGAGCGTCAGGGTGGGGGACGCGCTGATCGGCCTGCCCTCCTCCGGCGTGCATTCCAACGGCTTTTCACTGGTGCGCAGGGTGTTCGACGTGGAAAACGGCGGACTGGACTTTTACTGCGACGACCTGGGCCGCACGCTGGGCGAGGCGCTTCTGGAGCCCACCCGGATTTATGTGAAGCCGGTTCTGAAGCTGGCGGAGGCGGTGACGGTCAAGGCCGCGTCCCACATCACCGGCGGCGGATTCTATGAGAACATCCCCCGCAGCCTGCCCCAGGGCGTGACGGCCTGCATCGACCTGAACCGCATCGGCCCGATCCCGCTGTTCGACCGCATTGCCAGCGCCGGGAACATCCCCCTGCGTGACATGTACAACACCTTCAACATGGGCATCGGCATATGCCTGACCGTTTCCGGCGAACAGGCGGATGAGGCGGTGCGCATACTGAAGGCGTGCGGCGAGGACGCGCAAATCATCGGCGAGATCGTGCCCGGCGACGAAAGGGTGACGCTGATATGAAGACGCGCATCGCGGTGCTGGTGTCCGGTGGCGGGACGAATCTGCAAGCCCTGATCGACGCCAGAGACCGGGGAGAGCTGCCCCACGGTGAGCTTTCCCTGGTGGTGTCCAACAACGCCGGGGCCTACGCGATGACGCGCGCTGCCAGAGCGGGCATACCCACGGCGCTCTGCCTGAGACAGAAGGGCGAGCCGAAGGCCGCCTTTGAGTCCCGGCTGCTGGCCATACTCGCAGACAACAGGATAGAGATGATCGTGCTGGCGGGCTTCATGGCGATACTGTCCGCCGACTTCGTCAGTCGCTATCCCAATCGCATCATCAACGTCCACCCGTCGCTGATACCGTCCTTCTGCGGCGAGGGCTTCTACGGCCTGCGGGTGCATCGGGCGGCGCTGGACTATGGCGTGAAGGTCACCGGCGCGACGGTTCACTACGTCAACGAGATTCCCGACGGCGGCAGGATCATCTGCCAAAAGGCCGTGGACATCCGCGAGGACGACACCCCGGAGAGCCTGCAGCGCCGGGTGATGGAGCAGGCGGAGTGGATTCTGCTGCCCTGGGCGGCGGAGAAGGTCGCAATGAAGATCTGGGAGGAAAAAAACAACGCTTAGAGTTATGAGCGCAGAGTCAGCCAAAGAACAACGGTTTTATATTGACGCTTACTCTGCACACTTAACGCTTCATTTCAACCCCATACAGGAGGAATACACATGATCCAGAGTGCATGCAAGGCCGTCGGCGCGACCACCTATCCGGGTCGGGGCATCATCGTCGGCAAGAGCGCGGACGGCAAGCGGGCCGTGATGGCCTATTTCATCATGGGGCGCAGCGAGAACAGCCGCAACCGCATATTCGTACAGGAGCAGAACGGCATTCGCACACAGGCCTTCGATCCCTCGAAGATGGTCGATCCCAGCCTGATCATCTACTGGCCCGTGCGCGTGATCGACGGTTGCTTCATCATCACAAACGGCGACCAGACCGACGATATCTATAACTACATCGGCGACGGCGCGACCTTCGCCGACGCCTTGCGGGAGCGCACCTTCGAGCCGGACGCCCCCAACTATACGCCCCGCGTCAGCGCCATGGCCACCTTTGTGGGCGGCGATTTCAGCCTGGATATGGCGATACTGCGCGCCGGAGACGCCAAGGGCAGCTTTTGCCATCGCGTGTTCTGGGAATATGAGCAGGTGGAGGCGGGGAAGGGCTATTTCCTGCACACCTATCTTTCCGACGGCAATCCGATACCGGCCTTTACCGGCGACCCCGAAACCGTGACCATCGGCGACTGCGACGCCGAGCACATCGCGGACGCGCTGTGGAACGGCCTCAACGCCGACAACCGCGTCTCGCTTTGGGTGTGCACCCGGGATCTGGAAACGGGCCGCACCGAACAGAAGATCGTCAATCGAAACCACTGAGATGAGAAGTGTTTCAGCACGTAACATCTTGACTCCGGACCCTGAATAGTCGCGCAAGGAGGATATTTGAAATGGCGCACGAGATCCAATTAAAATACGGCTGCAATCCCAATCAGAAGCCCTCCCGCATCTACATGGAGGGCGGCGAATTGCCCCTGGCGGTCGTGAACGGACGCCCCGGCTACATCAACTTCCTGGACGCCCTGAACAGCTGGCAGCTGGTTTCTGAGCTGAAGAAGGCCACGGGCATGCCCGCTGCGGCTTCCTTTAAGCACGTCAGCCCCGCGGGTGCGGCCATCGGCAACCCGCTGACGGACGTGCTGCGCCAGATCTACTTCGTGCCCGCAGACATGGAGCTGTCCCCGCTGGCCTGCGCCTATGCCCGGGCCCGTGGCGCCGACCGCATGTCCTCCTTCGGCGACTTCGTCGCCCTGTCCGACGTCTGCGACGCACCTACGGCCCAGCTGATTCGCCACGAGGTTTCCGACGGCGTCATCGCTCCCGGCTATACCGACGAGGCGCTTTCAATTCTGAAGGAGAAGCGCAAGGGCGGGTACAACATCATTCAGATCGACCCAGACTATGTGCCCGCTGAAATCGAGCGCAAGATGTGCTTCGGCATCACCTTCGAGCAGGGTCGTCAGGCGCTGGAGATCAACGAAGCCATGATTTCCAACGTGGTCACCGCCAACAAGACGCTCACCGGGGCCCAGAAGCGGGATCTGCTGATTTCGTTGATCACGCTGAAATACACCCAGTCCAATTCCGTCTGCTACGTCAAGGACGGCCAGGCCATCGGCGTGGGCGCGGGCCAGCAGAGCCGCATCCACTGCACCCGCCTGGCGGGCGGCAAGGCGGACAACTGGCACCTGAGACAGCATGAGAAGGTGTTGAACCTGCCCTTCCGGGAGGACATCGGACGCCCCGACCGGGACAACGCCATCGACGTATACATTTCAAAGGACTGGCGCGACGTGCTGGACGAGGGCCGTTGGGAGCGCCTGTTCACCACCCGCCCCGAGCCGCTGACCCGCGCCGAAAAGCAGGCCTACCTGAAGACCGTCACCGATGTGGCCCTGGGCAGCGACGCTTTCTTCCCCTTCGGCGACAACATCGAGCGTGCCCACCGCAGCGGCGTGACGTGCATCGCACAGCCCGGCGGCTCCATCCGCGACGACCAGGTCATCGCCAAGTGCGATGAATACGGCATCGCCATGGCGTTTACAGGGATTCGGTTGTTCCACCATTGACAGGGAACATGGACAGCGAGCGCCCGGGAAACAGTCCGGTGGACTGTTTTCAGTGGTTCGAGCGCCCGGGAAACGCTCCAGTGGAGCGTTTCCCTTGAGAACGGGCTGGCAGGCCCTTGCGAACGGGGAACAGGAATGGCGTCTGTTTGGTTTTAATACGCTTTATCGTCTTTATTTGGAGGATATGTCATGAAGATACTGGTCGTCGGCGGGGGCGGGCGGGAGCACGCCATCATCAAGAAGCTGAAGCAGAATCCGGAGGTTGCGCACATCGTAGCCCTGCCCGGGAACGCGGGCATCGCGGCGGACGCCGAGTGCGTGAACATCAGGACCACGGACATCGATGGCATCGTCGATTATGTGAAGCGCAACCCCGTGGACTTTGCCGTCGTCGCGCCGGATGATCCGCTGGCCCTGGGCTGCGTGGACCGGCTGCACGCGCTGGGCGTGAAGTGCTTCGGTCCGGAGGCGAAGGCCGCCCGCATCGAGGCCAGCAAGGTTTTTGCCAAGAACCTGATGAAAAAATACGGCATTCCCACGGCGGCCTACGAGGTCTTTGACGACGCGAAGCAGGCCCTGGAATATGTGCAGGCCTGCCCGCTGCCCGTGGTCGTGAAGGCCGACGGCCTGGCGCTGGGCAAGGGCGTGGTGATCTGCTTTACCCGCCAGGACGCCGTCAGCGCCGTGACCGCCGCCATGGTGGAGAGTGTGTTTGGCAAGTCCGGCAGCCGCATCGTGGTGGAGGAATACCTGGAGGGCCCGGAGGTCTCCGTGCTGGCCTTCACCGACGGCCATGTGGTCAGGCCCATGGTGTCCTCGATGGACCACAAGCGGGCGGGGGACGGCGATACCGGCTTGAATACCGGCGGCATGGGCACCATTGCGCCCAACCCCTGCTATACACCGGAAGTCGCCGAGCGCTGCATGAAGGAAATATTCCTGCCGACAATTGCGGCCATGAACGCCGAGGGCTGCCCCTTTAAGGGCTGCCTGTACTTCGGCCTGATGATTACGGCGGACGGCCCGAAGGTGATCGAATACAACTGCCGCTTCGGAGACCCGGAGACCCAGGTGGTGCTGCCGCTGATGAAGAGCGATTTGCTCACCGTGATGCTGGCCGTGGAGAACGGGACCCTCGCCGAAACCCCCGTGGAGTTTTCGGACGGGGCGGCCTGCTGTGTGATGCTGGCCTCGGGCGGCTATCCGGGCAAGTATGAGAAGGGAAAGCCGATCGACCTGGGAAAGGCGCCTGAAATGGCCGAGATATACCACAGCGGCACGGGAAGGGATGCCGAGGGCAACCTCGTCACCGCCGGCGGGCGCGTGCTGGGCGTGTGCTGCACCGCAGGCGATTTGAAGACCGCTGTTGAAAGGGCCTACGCCGCCGCTGGCGAGGTAAAATGGGACGGAATGATGCTGCGCCGGGACATCGGTCAGCGGGCGCTGAGGATCCTGGAGAAGAGGTGCTGACGGACGTTCGCCGGGCGCCGCGCATTTCCGAAGGCGCGTGCGACGGCGCAATATGCACGTCGATCGGGTAAATATAAGCCTAATATGCAATCGAAGGAGTTTATGATATGGTCTATCGCGTTTACGCAGAGAAGAAGCCCGGTTACGACCACGAGGCGGCGGCGCTGTACGACGAGCTGAAATCGTTCCTGGGCATCGAAGGCCTGACGGGCGTGCGCATCCTGAACCGCTACGACGTGGAGAACATCGACTCGGCACTGTTTGAAAAGGCCGTGTCCAACGTGTTTTCCGAGCCGATGGTGGACGACGTCTACCGCGAGCTGCCCGATTACACCGGCGCGATCTTCGCCGCGGAATACCTGCCCGGTCAGTTCGACCAGCGCGCGGATTCGGCCGCCCAGTGCATCCAGCTTCTGGCCCAGGTGGAGCGGCCCGACGTGCGCACGGCCACGGTGTATGTCCTGGCCGGCGATTTGTCAGACGCAGACATCGAAGCGGTGAAGAAGCACGTCATCAACCCGGTGGAGCGGCGCGAGGCTTCGCTGAAGCCCGTGGAGACCTTAAAGGCCAGCTATGCCGTGCCCACCGCGGTTCAGACCATGGAGGGCTTCATCGACTACACCCCGGCGCAGCTTGCGGATTTCATCGGGCGGTACGGCTTGGCCATGGACGCGGCGGACATCGCGTTCTGCCAGGAATATTTCAGGTCGGAGCGGCGCGACCCCACGCTCACCGAGATTCGCATGATCGACACCTACTGGTCCGACCACTGCCGCCACACCACCTTCCTGACCGAACTTGGAGACGTGGCCTTTGAGGACCCAGACGTGGAGGCAGCCTGGAAGCGCTATCTGTCGGTTCGGGCCGAATTGGGGCGCACAAAGCCGGTGTGCCTTATGGACATCGCCACCATCGGCGCGAAGTATCTGAAGGAAAAGGGCGTGCTCACCGACCTGGACGAGAGCGAAGAGATCAACGCCTGCACCATCAAAGTGGACGTGGACGTGAATGGCGAGACGCAGAAATGGCTGCTGCTGTTCAAGAACGAGACCCACAACCACCCCACGGAGATCGAGCCCTTCGGCGGCGCGGCCACCTGCATCGGCGGGGCCATCCGCGACCCGCTGTCCGGGCGGGGCTACGTGTACCAGGCCATGCGCGTCACCGGCGCGGCGGACCCCACGCGAGGTGTGGAACAGACCATCCCCGGCAAGCTGCCCCAGCGCCAGCTGGTGACCACGGCAGCGGCGGGCTACAGCAGCTACGGCAACCAGATCGGCCTTGCCACGGGGCTGGTTGAGGAGATATACCACGACGGCTATGCCGCCAAGCGCATGGAGATCGGCGCGGTGGTGGGCGCGGTTCCGGCGGATCAGGTGCGCCGCGAGGTTCCCGAACCCGGCGACGTGGTGATCCTGCTGGGCGGGCGCACGGGCCGGGACGGCTGCGGCGGCGCGACAGGCTCCTCCAAGGCCCATACCCACGAATCCCTGGAGACCTGCGGCGCCGAGGTACAGAAGGGCAACGCCCCCGAGGAGCGCAAGCTGCAAAGGCTGTTCCGCAATCCCGAAGCCGTGCGCATGATCAAGCGCTGCAACGATTTCGGCGCGGGCGGCGTGTCCGTCGCCATCGGCGAGCTGGCCGACGGCCTGGACATCGACCTGAACGCCGTGCCCCGCAAATACGATGGTTTGGACGGCACCGAGCTGGCCATCTCCGAATCCCAGGAGCGCATGGCCGTGGTGCTGGCCAAGGAGGACCTGGACGCCTTCCGGGCGCTGGCGGACGGGGAGAACCTGGAATCCACATTGGTGGCGGTCGTCACACAGTCGCCCCGGCTGGTGATGCGCTGGAACGGCGCGGACATCGTGAACGTATCCCGGGCGTTCCTGAATTCCAACGGCGCGCCCAAGCGGGCCAACGTGCGCGTGGCGGCGCAGCAGAAGGAAGATGCGGCCGCAAAGCGGGACTTCGTCGAGGGCATGAAGGCCATGGTCTCCGACCTGAACCTCTGCTCACAGAGGGGGCTCTCCGAGCGCTTTGACAGCACCAACGGCGCGTCCTCGCTGCTGATGCCCTTCGGCGGGGCGCGGCAGCTGACGCCCATACAGGCGATGGCCTCCCGGATCCCTGTGGAGGGCGGCGAAAGCGACACCGCCAGCGTCATGGCCTATGGCTTCGATCCGTCCGTCAGCGAAAAGAGCCCCTGGCGCGGCGCTTATTTGGCTGTCGTG
This sequence comes from uncultured Eubacteriales bacterium, assembly GCA_902778995.1. Lineage (GTDB taxonomy): Bacteria > Bacillota > Clostridia > Christensenellales > Aristaeellaceae > UBA2862. The sequence continues at coordinate 16,058 of CACYZW010000007.1, read as the reverse complement.
GATTCCATCGCCAGGCTGGTGGCGGCGGGCAACGGCATGGCCAACGTCCATTTGACCTTCCAGGAATACTTCCAGCGCATGAGTAGCGAAGCCGCCTGGGGGGAACCCCTGTCGGCGCTGCTGGGTGCGCTGGAAGCCCAGCTGGATTTCGGCGCGGCAGCCATCGGCGGCAAGGACAGCATGTCCGGCTCCTTCGAGGACATCCACGTGCCGCCCACGCTGGTGTCCTTCGCGGTGGGCGTATGCCCGGCGGGAAACGTCGTCTCCGGCGAATTCAAGCGGGCGGGCAGCGCCATCGGCTGGCTGAGGCCCGAATACCGCGCCAACGGCACGCCTGAACCCGCAAGCCAGAAGGCGCTGTTTGAGAAGGTGAATCGCCTGATTCGCTCCGGCAGTGCGCTCTCCGTGTACGCGGTGGGCAAGGGCGGCGTCGCTTCGGCGGCCTTCCGCATGGCCCTGGGCAACGGCTTTGGCGTGGCCTTTGAGGCGGACGCCGATCTGTTCGCCCCCGTCTATGGCAGCTTCCTGGTGGAGTATGCCGACAATGCGGCGGCAGAACATGTGATCGGCCATGTCACCGCAGAGCGCACCTTCAGCAGGGGCGGCGAAGGGATTTCAGCCGACACCCTGGAGGCGCTCTACGAGAATCGCCTGAACGACGTGTTCCCGGCCACGGTGAAGAAGACTTACGCTGAGCCGATGGCGTGCTGCTTCGAGGCCAAGGGGCGCGTGCGCCCCGCCAGAGCCGTCGACAAGCCCCGCGTGTTGATACCGGTGTTCCCCGGCACCAACTGCGAATACGACACCGCCCGGGCCTTCATCAAGGCGGGGGCAGAGCCGGAGGTCATGGTGATTCGCAATCTCACCGCGCAGGCGGTGGCGGAGTCGGTGGAGGCGTTCGCCGCTGCGATCAGGCGCAGCCAGATCGTATTCATACCCGGCGGCTTTTCCGGCGGCGACGAGCCCGACGGCTCGGGCAAGTTCATCACGGCCTTCTTCCGCAACCCGCTGATTCGGGATGAGGTACACGCGCTGCTGAACCAGCGCGACGGCCTGATGGGGGGCATCTGCAACGGCTTCCAGGCGCTTGTAAAGCTGGGCCTGGTACCCTACGGCGAGATTCGGGAGGCCGACGCCTGCGTCGAGACCACGCTGACCTTCAACGACATCGGCCGCCATCAGTCCCGCCTGGTGCGCACCCGCGTGGCTTCCAACAAGAGCCCGTGGCTGATGTACACCCATACCGGCGATGTGCACACCGCGCCCGTCTCCCACGGCGAGGGCAGGTTTGTCGCCAGCGACGCGGTGATCCTGCGGCTGATGGAGAACGGCCAGGTGGCCACCCAGTATTGCGACGGGAAGGGCAACCCCACCATGGACATTCGCTGCAACCCCAACGGCTCCTGCGCCGCCATCGAGGGCATCACCTCTCCGGACGGCAGGGTGTTCGGCAAGATGGCCCACAGCGAGCGCGTCGGGTTTAACGTCGATCTGTACAAGAACGTTCCCGGCAACTACGACAACGGCATGTTCCGCGGGGCGGTGGATTATTTCAGACTTTGATTTGACATGGGCGCATATAGGAAAGCGCTGGACATGCCCGCGATGCATTGACGGCTGAAATACAGCCATCTGTTGTCTGCAATTCCACTGCATCAAAAAGTTAGGAGAAGAGACTGTCAGCGCTGAACTCTTAACCCTTTCTTCCCACTAATCCGCCCTTCCCATCTGCCCAAACCGCTTGCGGTATGCGGGCGATGGTGCTATAATCAGAAAGACGCGCCGGGAGAGGCTATGACGCCTCTCCCGGCAAAAGATATGAATTGGAGGCTCTCAATTTGATCTGTCAGAACATACTTGAAGCCGTTGGCAACACGCCCATCGTGCGGCTGAACCGCATGCCCGAGCCGGACAGCGCCGAAATACTGGTAAAGGTGGAGGCGCTGAACGTGGGCGGCTCCATCAAGACCCGAACGGCCCTCAACATGATCGAGGCCGCCGAACGGGAGGGCCTGATCGACAGGGACAGCATCATCGTGGAGCCCACCAGCGGCAACCAGGGCATCGGACTTGCGCTTGTGGGCGCGGTGAAGGGCTACAGGACCATCATCGTCATGCCCGATTCTGTCAGCGAGGAGCGCCGCAAGCTGGTGCGCCATTACGGGGCCGAGGTCAAGCTGATCCACGACGCCGGGGACATCGGCAAGTGCATCGAGGAATGCCTGAACTGCGCCCTTCGCATGAGGGCGAAAAACCCCAAGGTTTTCGTGCCCCAGCAGTTTGAAAACCCCAACAACACGCTGGCGCACAAGAAGCACACGGCGCTGGAGATTTTGGAGCAGGTCGGCGCACCGATCCACGGCTATTGCAGCGGCATCGGCACCGGCGGCACGCTCACGGGTATCGGCGAGGTTTTGAAGGCGGAAAACCCGGATATCGAGATCTGGGCCGTGGAGCCGGAAAACGCGGCAATACTGGCGGGCGGCACCATCGGCACCCACATCCAGATGGGCATCGGCGACGGCATCATCCCCGAAATACTGAACCGGGAAATCTACGATGACATCTATGTCGTCACCGACGCCGAGGCCATCGACACAGCCTGCCGCCTGGCAAAGGAGGAGGGCCTGATGTGCGGCATCTCCAGCGGTACCAATGTGGCCGCCGCGCTGAAGCTGGCGAAAAAGCTGGGCCCAGGCAAGCGGGTCGTCACCGTGCTGCCGGACACGGCGGAGCGCTATTATTCCACCCAGCTGTTCGGGGAATAGGTCGACGGTCACGGAGGATTGTTATGAGAACGGTTGTGGCGAAATTCGGCGGCACGTCCCTGGCCGGCGCGGAGCAATTCCGCAGGGTGCGGGACATCGTTCAGGCGAACCCGGCGCGCAGGCTCATCGTGGCCTCTGCGCCCGGCAAGCGCTATGAGGAGGATACAAAGGTCACGGATCTGCTGCTGGACTGCTATACCCGCGCCGCAGCGGGGCGGGACTTCGGGGCGTGCCTTCATGCGGTGAGGGAGCGCTTCGATGAAATCATCGCCGACCTGGGTCTGGATTGTTCGCTGGAGCAGGAGTTCGAGGTCCTCCGGCGGCATCTCTCCAACGATCCGCAAAAGGATTACGTGGTCAGCCGGGGCGAATATCTGAATTCCCGGCTGCTGGCAGCGTGGCTGGGCTTTACCTTTGTGGACCCGGAATGGTGCGTGTGCTTTGATGAAAAGGGCCATCTGGACGGTGCGATGACCCTTCGGACGCTGGGCGCGGCCCTTCGCCCCCTTCAAAACGCGGTGATCGCAGGGTTTTACGGCGCGGACATGGAGGGCCGTATCCATACGATGACAAGGGGCGGCTCGGATGTCACGGGCAGCCTGGTCGCCTCGGCCATTCACGCGGACCTGTATGAGAACTGGACCGACGTATCCGGGCTGTTGGCGGCGGACCCTCACATCGTGCCCAATCCCAGAACCGTGAAGTACGTCAGCTACCGGGAGCTGCGCACGCTGTCCTACATGGGCGCTTCCGTGCTGCACACCGATGCGGTGCTGCCGGTCTCCGACCTGGACATTCCCCTGAACATCCGCAATACCGGCCGTCCCGAAGATCCGGGCACTACCATCGTTCGAAAGCTGCCCGAGGGCGAGACGAAGTATCCCATCGTCGGCGTGGCGGGCCGGAAGGGCATGTCTGTGATCCAGGTGGAGAAGGTGATGGTCAGCGATGAATCCGGCTTCACAGCCGTCATGCTGGACATGCTGAAAAACCGGCGTTTGCCCTTTGAACAGTGCCTGACGGGCATTGATACGGTGACGCTTGTGATCCGAAGCGACCTGCTGGCCCCCTGCAAGGAGGAGCTGTTCGCGGAGATTCGGGAAAAGCTGAACCCCGATTACCTTGGCCTGACGGAGCACCTTTCCATGATTGCGGTCATCGGCGAGCGTGATACGGAATCCAGCGACGCGAACGTGCAGGTTTTGCAGGCGCTGGCCCGTTCGAGAATCCCCATCAACACGGCCAATCAGGGCGCGGGCAAGCTGAATTTGCTGGTGGGCGTGCCGGAAGACCGATATGAGGATGCCATACGTGCCATCTACGCCGCCATCGATGACAGCATGCAAAATGAAAGATCTTGATTTGCGGTGGAAACCGTTCGATTGTCCAATGCCATTCGGATACCGTTGGCAGTTTGCAGTCGAGTAAAAATCATCTCTTCGGGCGGCACGTTCGTTATTTAGGGGTGCCCGGTATTCCATGGGCGACCAGAAATAATACGAAGTGCTTCCCGAACTGTTTATTGAGTCGCGTTTAGTTCAGAAAAAAGGCATCCCGCTTTGGGGGTACACCACAAAAGAAAGCGGGATGCGTTGCGCCTGTTGCCTTATCCCAGTTCTCCCAGCATCTGGGCTGGGTTGTCCGCGGCCTTGACCTTGTCGAAGGCGCGGACGATCACGCCGTTCTCGTCGATGAGGTAGGTGGTCCGCACCACGCCCATCGAGACCTTGCCGTAATTCTTCTTCTCCTTCCACACGTCATAGGCCTGTATCACCGCTTTTTCCTCATCGGAAAGCAGCGTAAAGGGCAGGCCGTACTTCTCCTCAAAGCGCTTGTGGGAGGCCACGGAATCCTTGCTGACGCCCAGGATCACCGCGCCCTTCTCCCGGAATTGGGGCATCAGGTCCTTGAAGCCGCAGGCCTGCTTGGTGCATCCGGCGGTGTTGTCCTTGGGGTAGAAGTAGAGTATGACCTTTTGGCCCCGATACTCCGAAAGGGTGTGGGCCGCGCCGTTCTGATCCGGCAGTGTGAAATCCGGCGCCTTGGTTCCGATAGAGAGCATGTTTCTTACCTCCCGATTGTATGATTTGACATCACTATAGCATATTTTAGCCGCTTGACAATCCGCCCGGTGGTATTTACAATAATATAGGGTGATGGGTACATGGCATCCGGATTGAGAGCAAAGCTGAATGCGATGAAGTTCTCGGCGCCCGTCGCGGCAAAGCCGCGCAGGGGAGGCCTGATTTGCCATGTCAACCGCGAGCCGCTGGAACCCGCCCTTCTCGACCTGCCCCCGACCGGACTGCGCCGCATCGGCTGGTGCGGGCCGCGCTTCGACATCCGCCGCTGTCTGTTTCTGGACACGGAGACCACCGGGCTCTCCGGAGGCGCGGGGACGGTGGCCTTCCTGGTGGGCATGGGCTACGTGGAGGGAGACGCCCTGGTGATCGAACAGCTGATGATCCGGGAGTACGCCGACGAGCCGGAGCTGATCGAACGCCTGAGCGCGCGGATGCAGGGCTTTGACAGCGTGTGTACCTTCAACGGCCGCAACTTCGACATGCCCCTGCTGGAGACGCGCTTTACCATGTGCCGCATGCGGGATAAATGGCGGCCCCTTGAAAACCTGGATTTGCTCTATCCCTCCCGCCGGGCCTGGAAGCTGCGGCTGGGAAGCTGTCGGCTCTGCCGCATCGAGACGGAGATATTGGGCATGCCCCGGGAGGACGACCTTCCCGGCAGCGAGGTTCCCGCCCGCTTCTTTGAATACATGAAGACGGGGGAGGAGGCGCTGCTGGACGACATCCTGCGGCACAATCGCCAGGATATTGCCACGCTGGCGACCCTGTTGAGGCGCCTGTGCGAGATCAACGACCGACCGGAGTTGCTTTCGGATCAGCGGGATCAGTTTTCGATGGGCAAGTCCCTGGAGCGACAGGGCGAGTTAAAGCCTGCCCGGGAGATGTACCGCGCATCGGCGAAGCCGCGCCCTGCGGGGACGCTGGCCTCTCTGGCCGGTGAACGCATCGCGGGTTCCGCCAACTGGCGGCTGTATGCGCTGTGCCGTCGTTCTGGCGACTGGGCGGGCGCAGAGGATGTGCTGCGGCAGATGCTCCGGCGGCGGCAGATGTGCGGCGCGGTCTGCGTGGAGCTGTCCAAGCTGTACGAGCACCGGCGCAGGGATTATCCGGCGGCGCTGGCGTATGCGCTGCAATCTGCAAATTACCCGGATGGCGAACCGGCGGAGCAGCTGGACAGGCGCGTCGCTCGCATCCGGCAAAAGATGAAACGACAATCGGAGGAACAAGATGGGACTATTTGATACGGCAAAGGCGGCATATACGGGAAATCGCGCCTACCGGACCCATGTGGACGCCAACAAGCTGACCGGCGAGGGAAAGACAGCCCAGGCAAAGGAAAAATACCAGGCGGCATTGAAGCTGTACGACGAGGCCGAGCGCATGGGGAACAGGGCGCCCAACATCATGCAGGCCTATACGCTGCTGCTGTTGCGGGAGGGCGAATTTGAAAGATCCCGCGAGTTGATGGAGGCCATGAGCCGGCAGAAGGGGCTGTCCGAAGCGGACTGGTTCCAGCTTCGCGTTCAGTATTCGATCTATCTGTGGGTCACGGGTCAGCTGGACAGGGCGATGGAGACCATCGGGCGCGCCGCCGCAAAGGGCATGAACGGCAGCGTCTATGGCACATTGGGCATGTACTGGGTGGACAAGGCCAGGCAGACCGGCGAATTCGGCCCGGCGTTGGATTTCAACCGGCAGGCCATGGACTACGACGACGAGGACGCCGCCGTGCTGGACAACATGGGGCAGCTCTATGAGCTGATGTCAGAGGCTGAGGCGGATGGCGGGAAAGCGGCGGAATACCGCGCCCAGGCGCTGGATTATTACAAAAAGGCCCATGCGCGCAAGCCCCGTCAGATCACGACAATCTACTACCTGGCGCGGATGCTGCACCAGGACGGCGACGACGCCGGGGCGCGCAAGCTGCTTGCGACGCGGGATACGCTCTATATCAGCGCCATCTGCCCGGTCACGGGCGAGATGATGGAGGCGCTGGCCAAAGAGGTGGGGTAGACGGCAGAAGGCGATTTCCGTCAGGGGACCTGCGTGGGCCGTACTGCGTCTGGCGGCGCGTCAGCGAATGACAGACGGTCAGGAACGCTGATTTCAGCTCTCGTTCCTGTGAAACAGTGCCTTGATGATTACCTGCAACGCCTGGCGCGACAGATCCATGAGGATGCGTTTGGTGACTTCGCTGGACTCCTTAAACCTGTTTATCATCGCCTCGTAGCCTTTGTGACCATGGTCGCTAAGGCCCTCCAGCGTCTCGGCGCCACTGGAGCCCAACGCGTCAAAGACATCGTTTATAAAGACGTCTCTGTCCTCCCGTGGTATTTTGCCGATCCAATTGTCCAACATCGTTTTGATAAGATCACTGGACGAATCGGTCTGTGAAAGGGTTGCCAGTTTTCCATGATCGATGACCCAGGTGGCAGGGTCGTGCTGGTTAAAGCCGGAAACAGCGGATCGAACGATATGGGTACATTTGATCTTCGGCTCAAAAAGCCTTCCGATCACGGAAAAACCGGGAATGATGCGGGTGACGCGGGATTCGATCCTGTTGATGATGCCGGGATCCATCACATCCGGGCAGAAGCCAGGCCCGTCGAGAAGGAATATGCCTTTGACGCCCGAAAGCTGTTCCTGTTTTATCGTACAGGCGGCATACAGCGCAAGATTTGCGCCCTTTGAATGGCCGCCGATGTACCAGACGTGATCTGAATCGATGCGATTTTCCGCATATTGCCGCGCCAGTTCCTGGGCATGCGTGCGCTTGTAGCTGATCATGAAGTCTTCCTTCCAGCCAGCCAGCGTACAATCGGTGCCGCGATAGGCGATGAAAGACCAGCCCGCATCACAGTGATAGGAAACAGCAGAAAACTGAATTGTATTCTCGGAAAGCATGATGTCCACATAACCGGACAGGTATAGCTCGCCAAATCGCCGGGAAGAGGCGGCAGCCTTCAGAATCTGAATAAAGGGTTCGGGCTTTCCGATGCGTTGAACGCGCACTTCCCCCGCGTCTATCATTTTTTGACTGTCGCGAAGATAAACGCCGTCCGCCTGCTCAAACAGCGGTGTGAAGTCACAATAGACCAACAGGCACAAAATGACCGCGTCCACTTCCTGAAAAGGGACGGCTGTGAAAGGATAATCACCCAACCACAAAATGTAATCATACAATCCATCCATAGAGTGCTCACCCTCCGTTTTGCCTTTCCCTTGGGAAACGGTTCAGACCACAATGTACGCTGCCAGTATAACACATAATCGAGCCAAAAGCCATAGGCGGCTGCATCCAGGGGCCAGACAGACCGGAAGCGTCGCTGGAAAGTTCGGATGTTAAATTCAAGTAATTATATTGATATGGCAATCACGATGCAATACACTCTTAACAAATACGGATTTGCTTTGGATTCCGTATATCCCATCGCTGCGGACAAGGAGGAAATGAAGATGAAGAAAACTGTAAAAGCGGATAACAATCGCCCGCTGGACGTGGAAGACCTGACGATGGAACAGATAGAGAAGGCCAACGGTGGCGCAGAAATAAACACGGTAGCCTTCAACGGAAGCAATTTTAACTCGGCGGACATCAAAAATTCCGGTGATCGCTCAGGCAGCATCAAATGATTTCATTATTACCTGGTGAACATAGGATTTTGAGCTTTGCCTGATACTGTATTCAAGATGCTGAATGACACTATTTGTGCTGATCAGACCCAAACGCCGGCGACCCTCAGCGTCTGCCTGATCGTCAAGGATGAAGAGCGGGTTCTGGGGCGCTGTCTGTCCGCAGCCGTACAGTTTGCGGATGAACTGATCATTTTGGACACCGGTTCGAGGGACAGGAGCAGAGAGATCGCCGGAGAATACACGGATCTCGTTTTCAGCGAGCCCTGGCAGAACAGTTTTGCCAGGGCTCGCAATTATGCGGCTTCGAAAGCACATTGTGATTTTGTGATGTGGCTTGACGCTGACGATGTCATGTATCCGGAAGAGATACGCAAGCTGATTGATCTCAAGAAGCGACTGACGCCTCAGACGGATGGCGTCTTCATGACCTACCACAATTTCGGTTTCCTGTCCGATATGGGGCTGCGGGACAGAATCCATCGACGTGCGCTCGCCTGCCGGTGGCAAGGAGACGTTCATGAAGCCATAACGATCGATGACAGCATGAACATAATCCTTTGCCCCGAAATAACGATCCTTCATAAAAAGGAATATGTGAACGAACCCAATCGGAACATGCGGATATTTGACGATGTCAGGAGCGCCGGAAGGCTGTCCGGCGCCTACATGCTGTCCTATTATTGCCGCGAACTGGCGCTTCGGGACTACAGGGACAGGGCGCTGGAGGCATGGCGGGCGCTGCTTGCGACAAATCCTTCCGCCCAACGCGTCCAGTACGCGATGGTGTTTATGACGAAGATGCTCCTTAGACTAAAGGCGTACGACGAGTGCCGACAGTTGATTTCCACATCCGTCGAGCAGTATCACGTTCCGCGATCGGCTTTTTTTTGCTATCTCTGGGGTTGGCCGCAGAGGGCCTGGGGGATGCCAGAGAAGCCCAAAGGCAGTACAGGCTTGCCACAGCCCTGCCGGTTGACATTACGTCGTATATGATCGAGTTCACGGGCTATGACGATTACCTTCCCTGCCTGAAGCTGTGCGCGCTTGCCTATGACAGCGGAAAAATCGAGGAATCTGAAGCCTGGAACAGCAGGGCCGGAAAGGCCTGGCCGGAAGGAAGGGCGTGGCGGATCAATCGGGAACGTTTTTTTACGCCTCCGCTTCCCCCGGGGAGGGAGCCGCTCGTGAGCGTGATCATGCCGGCCTGCAATGTGGAGGCTTATATTTCCGAGGCCGTATCTTCCATTCTGAATCAATCCTGGCAGCATTTCGAACTGATCATCGTGGACGATGCTTCCTCGGATGCGACGCGCGATGTGATTCGCGGTTTTTCCGACCCGAGGATTCGATTATTGGAAAACGACCGTAGTCGGGGAATTGCCGCGTCCATGAACCGCGCTATCAGCGTCAGCAGCGGCGAATACATTGCCGTGATGGACGGTGATGCCGTTTCGCTTCCGGAAAGGCTGAGGGCGCAGCTGAGCTATTTGGAAAACGACAGGGAGGTCATGATCCTGGGGACGGCAGCCTCGGTGATCGATCGGGAAGGCAGGATCGTCGCGCATTCCGCTGTAATGCCGGCTCGCCAAAGCATTATCTGGCGAAGCTGCTGACGGGTAATCTGGAATTCTGCCATTCTTCCGCAATGCTCAGGAAGTCGTTTTTGGAGGAAAAGAATCTCTCGTATCGGGAGGATTGCCCCGGCCTGGAGGACTACCGCTTCTATATGGAAGCGTCCAGGGTGGGGAAAATATCATGCCTTGCGGATGTTCATATACATCGCTGCCTCAGCGGCGACGGTGTATCCAACGGCTCCCTCCGGGAATTCACGGCAGAACGGGCGCGGTTATTCAACGGCATACGCTGTGATTGGCTGCGCATGAGCGGCGTGCGACTGAGCAAACAGGAAGAATGCCTGTTGGGGCAACTGCTGCCGGAAGACAGGCTGCCGGTCTGGAACCGGCAGGAACGCGAGCAATTGACGAACCTGTTCAGCGAAATACGCAGTCAGCTCGTCGCAGGAGGCTTCGCAGCAATCTGGGAATTGGACGAAATACTGTTTTCCATCCTCAACCATTGAGGGAATACCGCTTCATGTTCGCGACACATCGACGGCTGAAGTTATACTGCGCTTCATCGCAATCGCGACAGGGATAATCAATTCAAACAGCAATACTGATTTGCCAGATTTAAATCGCATGAAAAGTATTGTTTTTCCCGATATTCTAAAAAATAGAGGCGTAGGATGCCCATGTGCTGTGACTTTGGTTTGCCTCGATATCAGCCGGTTGTATACCGCTGCCGCATTTTGAACGAAGGGCAAAAGAAAAGAAACTGGTGACATCTGTTGGTTTAACGGGTCGCAAAGCCTTGGATAACACCTTTGGGATTTCACAACATGTTTGCTGATTCGAGTTGTGAGTGGCGAAACCATGCCTGAACCACATATTTGGTACTGATGGCAGCATTTTCCTTCTGGGAAATGCCTGTCTTGCGGATTATGCTTGATTATCTTCGATGTTCAAGCATATTTTGGGGGGGATGTCAAGGGGAAAAACCCTTTCAGATTCTCCATCCCGGCCAAAGGCCGGGATGCGGTCGGTTCAATCCTGTGGATTGAAGCGCCGCACCTGTTCGAGGGAGGACCTGTCCCCTTTCGACAGTTACTGCGAAACCGCAGGTTGAACTGTAACGATTATTGGGCGTTTGCTGTGTTTCCATTTTGCATATGCCGCATAGACAAATCGCGGAAAATGGTGTAAAATAGTAATAGGAGGCATGGTGCCTGTATCTGCAGATGGGAGGGATGATGGATGTATCGCCGGATACGCCTGATGCTGACTTTGCTTCTGGCAATGTCGGCGCTGCTGACGTCGGCTCTGTTCGCACAGGCGGACGCGTCGGAAGCGAAGGACATGGAAGTAGAAATGGAAGAGGCCGGGATCCTTGAGAACGCGCCCGGGTTTGGCTTGCCCTTGGACGGCGACATTGCCCTGAACATAGATTTGGAGGACGGACTGCTCTCGGATGCGCTGATCGATTTGGCGCCGCTTCAGGATGTGGACGCACAGGAATTGGAAATTGTGGGTGAGGTCATCGTACAAACGGAAGATGCTTCAGATGTCGGCTACGATACGCACGACCAAAATGAGGAAGTATCCGTGGAAATCGACGGCGCGTCCGTGGAAGCGATCGAGGCGATGCCGGAGGCGGTGGCGGACGAAACCGCACTTGCGTCGCAGCCCGATGATTCCGCGACTCCGGACGGCGCGGCTGTGAACGCCGTGGAGAGCCTGGCGAACGTCACAACCTCCGGCAGCGCGGACAACGATACGCTGTTCGAGGGCTACCTGAATCGGGTGCTGCCGGGCATGGGAAGTGTGCACAGCAATCGCTCGGCTTACTCCGGGCGCAGGAGCCTGAGCGGGCTGAACCTCAGGCTGTACGATGCCCTGGTTCCCATGATCCGCGAGGTTGCCGGGGGCGAGAGGACTTCCACGGAATTAAGCGTCAATGATGACGACGCAGGTCTGACGAACAACTGGTGGACAGCGGAGGAATTGGGATTGTCGAGCCTCGACGACGCCAATTTGGGAATGAAGCTTTTGGCGAAAGAAGGCTTTAACCAGAGAAAAATCATGCAGGCCCTGCTGGCGGATTATCCCTATGAGCTGTATTGGTTCAATAAGACGACTGGCGGGGGAATGGGATGGAGTTATACTAAATTCTTTATAACAAAGGACGATGTGAAATATGCGCGACTTGGGAAGTTGACCGCGAAGATGTCTGTCTCTGCGGACTATTCCAAAACAGGAACGGTGGGAACCTACGAGGTGAACGATCTGCCCGCCCGGGTGCATACGGCGGTGACAAATATAAAGGCCATTGTTTCAGACAATACCAGCAAGGACGACATAACGAAGCTGACGGCCTACGCCCAAAAGATTTGCGAATTGGTGGATTACAACTGGGACTACGAAGGCCTCTCCTACGGAGATCCCTGGCAGCTGGTCTTTATATTCGACGGCGACGAGAATACAAAGGTGGTCTGCGAGGGCTACTCCAAGGGGTTCAAGTACCTGTGTGACCTGAGCGACTTTGAGGGCGATGTGGCCTGCGAGCTGATGAGCGGCGGCATCCCGGAGGCGCATATGTGGAATGCGGTGCGCATGCCCGATGGACGGACGTATCTGGTGGATCTGACCAACAGCGACAACGGCAGCGTCTGGGAAGGAAGGCTGTTTATGAAGGGCTGCGCCGGCGAACCCGGCGGGCCCTATACCTGCGGTGGGCTCCAGTATACCTACGGTGACAACATGCTTTCAACGTATGGCATAGAGTGGCTGACGCTGTCCGGCGCGGATTACGGCAAGGGCTACGCCGTGAAGGCCTCCGCCGAACAGGGCGCGCTGATATCAAACCCCTCCGTGGCGGACGCAGGCGCAACCGTCACGCTGACGGTGAATCCTGACGCCGGGTACAAGGCCGTAGCGCCCGTCGTCCGGTTTGGCGATGGGTTCTTGGATCTGCAACGGACGGGCGAACGGGAATGGCGCTTTACGATGCCCTGCGGCGATGTCACCGCGACGGTTGCCTGTGAAACCGCCTTTGCCGTGGAGGGATTCTCGGGCACTTACGATGGCCGGCAACACGGCATTCGGATCAGCTCCGAAGACGCGGCGTTGATCGTCGCCTATGGCACGTCCAAGGGCGTATACGATCTCGTTGAAAGCCCCACATGGGCGGATGTCGGTACACACCCGGTATATTATTATATCCATACAGGCAATTCAAAAGTAATCGAGGGTGAGGCAACCGTCGCCATTGCGCCAAAGACGGTTGGGTTAAGCTGGTCGGATACCGCCTTTACCTACGACGGAAACAGCCACGCGCCCACGGCAACGGCAACCGGATTGGCCTCCGGTGATATCTGTACGGTGGCGGTTGATGGAGAACAGACCGACGTCGGTAATTATACCGCCGAGGCGACATCTTTGTCCAACGGCAACTATGTCCTGCCGCAGAATGCTTTGCAGACGTTTACCATTGCCCAGAGAAAGGCGACGCTGGTCTGGACAAACGCCAGTTTCGTCTATAACGGCGCATTGCAGGCGCCTGCGGCGACGGTTGACAATCTGGTAAAAGGCGATGCTTGCGCGGTGACGGTGACGGGCGCTCAGAAGGATGTGGGAAGTTACAAGGCTGCGGCAATCGCGTTGTCCAACGGTAACTATGTCCTGCCGCAGAATGAGCTGCAGACGTTTACCATTGCTCCGAGAAAAGCGACGCTGGTCTGGACAAACGCCAGTTTCATCTATAACGGCGCATTGCAGGCACCTGCGGCGACGGTTGGCAATCTGATAGAAGGCGACGCTTGTGCGGTGACGGTGACGGGCGCTCAGAAGGATGTGGGAAGTTACAAGGCTGCGGCAATCGCGTTGTCCAACGGCAACTATGTCCTGCCGCAGAATGCGCTGCAGACGTTTACCATTGCTCCGAGAAAAGCGACGCTGGTCTGGACAAACGCCAGTTTCATCTATAACGGCGCATTGCAGGCGCCTTCGGCGACGATTGGCAATCTGATAGAAGGCGACGCTTGTGCGGTGACGGTGACGGGCGCCCAGAAGGATGCGGGAAGTTACAAGGCTGAGGCAATCGCGCTGTCCAACGGCAACTACGCCTTGCCGGACGATGCGAATCAGGCCTTTGATATCGCCCCGAGACCGGTGAGCCTGGAATGGGAGAGCGCCAACGTCACATATAACGGAAAGATTCAAAAGCCCAGGGCGACGGCGGTCGGACTGATTTCGGGCGACGTCTGTAGCGTAACGGTGAGAGGGGCCAAGAAAAAAGCCGGCAGCTATACGGTGAGGGCGAGCGGGCTGTCAAACAGCAACTATGCGCTGCCGGACGATGCGACCCACGCATTTGTCATAGCCCCGAAGACGGTTGGACTGAAATGGAAAAAAACGACGCTGACCTATAACGGCAATGTCCAAAAGCCTGTCGCGACGGTAACCGGCGTCATAAACGGCGATAAATGCACGGCAACCGTGACGGGGGCCAAAAAGAATGCCGGCAGCTACACGGCGCGGGCCAGCAAGCTGTCCAATCGCAACTATGCGCTGCCCAAGAACAGAACAAGGACCTTCAGAATCAAACAGAAGACGGTTGGTCTGAAATGGACTGGAACCAGATTAAAATATACCGGCCAAAAAATCGCGCCCACGGCCAGGGCCACGGGCTTGATCAAGGGCGACAAGTGCACGGTGACGGTAACCGGCGCGATGAAGAAAAGAGGGACCTACACCGCGAAAGCGACGAAGCTTTCAAACAGCAATTATATGCTGCCGGCAAAGCGAACGATAGAGTTTGAGATCTATTGATTCATCCCGATCCCGAAGTGTGTTTCCATACACACACTGTGTGCAGCGGTATTTCCGTAAATATATAATCCTTATGCCAGGCGGTCAGAACAGATCAGCCGATATCGATGCCATCGAAGCCGAGAAACGGGGCGGCCAGAGCGAAGGTCAACAGGCTTTCGTCCACATGCTTAAATACCTCGGCCATATATCGCCTTGGGAACCATTCGCCGAACCTTTCCCGCGATGGCATGCGGGCGAAGCTGTATTCCAGGCGGGCGACGAGGACGTCGTCCAGCCCTGTGAAGCATACGCTGCGGCGCAGCCGATCCATTATGACACGACCGGCGAACGCGTTGCCGGGAACGGAGACGGCGAAGCGATCCTCCCCGAGCAAGTACAGGTACCCGGCTTCCCTGCCGTCCGCGTTGAGAAAGGGTACAGAGGCGTCCGCATGCGGCGTTCCTCTGTCATCCCAGACGGGAGAGCGCAGCAGTGCGTATTCCGCGCCCGAGGCACTTTCAAGGCGCACGGGCGCCTCCGGCAGAGCGACATGGGATACACACACCTGCTCCTTGTCCTCTAAAAAGAAAGCGTATTGCGTGATGCCGGTGGCTGTAAAGCAATAGCCGCTGAGATTCAAGCAAACATCACTCCTCACAGGGCAATCCATCCCGACGTCGTTGTAGCCGGGTGAACAAGCAGATATACTAAGGAAATAAGGGCTGATTGCCAGCCGCCTGCCGTATGGCAATTCCTTGACTGCGCCAGCAAGCTTGCGAAATTGGCGGTCCACGAACGGCCAAATGCATCGCGTTACCGCACGATTCGATTATGCACCGTCTCCCAAATTATACCACATAATGTATGAATTTACCATAAATACACATATGTTAACAAAAAAATAAATCCGACAGGTTCTCGTATAGAGCTGTCGGATTGTTTTTTGCACAAATCCATATTTTTGTAGACACATTCCATTTTATATTGTATAATAACCATGTTGAATTGTTGTTTTGGTATAGGAAACACCGCACAATGCTCGTGGCGCATTAGAGTCTGTTTCTAAATTCGGAAAGATGCACTTTCGGCGTCAACGGTGCCGTGCCTCAAATCTACGATTTGAGCCGTGGCAGTCCGCGCAGCGGACTCGGAAATCTCCGATTTCCGACCTCGACTGCATTTCTGTGTTGATTTCCCTTGAC
>CACYZW010000006.1:16754-76367 GCA_902778995.1 uncultured Eubacteriales bacterium | reverse complement strand
GCCATCGACGCCATCAAGGCCGCCGGCAAGGTTCCCGGCAAGGACATCATCATCGTGGGCTGCGACTCCGTCAAGGCCGCCTTCGAAGCCATCGTGGCCGGCGAGATGAACTGCACCGTCGAGTGCAACCCCCTGTACGGCCCCGCCATCCAGGCTTGCATTGAGGCCCTTGAGGCCGGCGAGACCTTCGGTCGCGAGATCCAGCACCCCGAAGAGGGCGTGTTCGACTGCGTCGGCGGCATCGAGGTCGAGGGCACCACTTCCATACTGGCTGCGGATGTGATCGACGAGCGCCAGTATTAATCCCTCACGGGATTTCCCGACACAAAGTCCTGCCTACTGAGGTAGCTTAGACTTGCGCGGGGCGGCGGGTTTCCCGCCGCCCCGCGCTTTGCACAGGAGATCAAATAGTGACACGTTGCCTGTAACGGCGCCTACAGATCCTTCGCTTTGCTCAGGATGACACACGCGGGCATCTCAGCCATCCCGGGCGAAGCGAAGGACCTGTACGAATCATTTTTGACTGTAAATCGTAATTATCCCAAATAAGCCAAAGGAGGGATTGCTTTGCCGGAAAACCTGCTTGAAATGAGGGGCATTGAGATCCAGTTCCCCGGCGTCAAGGCGCTGGACGGAGTGGATTTCTTCCTTCGCGCCGGCGAGGTTCACGCGCTGCTGGGCGAGAACGGCGCGGGCAAATCCACGCTGATCAAGTGCCTGACGGGCGTCAACCACAAGGACAAGGGCACGATCGTGTTCGACGGGAAGGAAATTACGCCCACCAGCCCTCAGAACGCCATCGAGATGGGCATCTCCACCGTGTTCCAGGAGATCAACCTCTGCCCGAACCTGACCGTGGCCGAGAACATCTTCGTGGGCCGCAGGGAATTCAAGAAGAAGATCATCAACGCCAAGGCCCGGGAGCTGATGAAGCGCTTCCACCTGGACATCGACGTGACGCGCCCCCTGTCCAATTATTCCACCGCCGTGCAGCAGATGGTGTCCATCGCTCGGGCGGTGAACATCGATTCCAGGATACTGATCCTGGACGAGCCCACGTCGTCGCTGGACGAGAACGAGGTGCAGCTGCTGTTCAACGTCATGCGCGAGCTGAAGGCCGAGGGCATGGGCATCATATTCATCACCCACTTCCTGGATCAGATCTACGCCATCTCCGACCGGATGACCATACTGCGCAACGGCCGCCTGATAGGCACCTACGACATCGGCGAGATCAACAAGCTGCAGCTGGTCACGCTGATGGTGGGCAAGGATATGGAGAACATATTCGACATGCATCCCGCCGACGTGGCCCCGGACGCGCCCGTGATGCTGGACGCGGAACACCTGGGCGCACCCGGCGCGGTGGGGGACATCAGCCTGACCATGCAGAAGGGCGAGCTGGTGGGCTTCGCGGGCCTGCTGGGCTCCGGCCGCACCGAGACCGCCGAGATGATCTTCGGCGCGAACCGCCCCACCAGCGGCAAGCTGAGCCTGAAGGGCAAGCCGGTGGAGGTGAAGAAGCCCTTCGACGCCATCATGTCCGGCGTGGCCTTCTGCCCCGAGGACAGGAAGCGGGACGGCATCGTGAAGGACCTGTCCATCCGGGAGAACATCATGCTGGCCGTGCAGGCCAAGCGGGGCTTCATGCATCCGCTGAGCCGGGCGGAGCAGAACGAGCTGGCGGACAAATACATCAAGGCGCTTTCCATCGCCACGCCCGACGCCGAGAAGAAGATCGGCGAGCTGTCCGGCGGCAACCAGCAGAAGGTGATATTGGCCAGATGGATGGCCACCCAGCCCGATTTGCTGATCCTGGACGAGCCCACCCGAGGCATCGACGTGGGCGCAAAGGCCGAGATCCAGCGCCTGATGCTGGAGATGTGCGGGGACGGCGTTTCCGTCATATTCATCTCCTCCGAGCTGGAGGAGGTCATCCGCTGCTCCAACCGCATCGTCATCATGCGCGACGGCAAGAAGGCCGGCGAGCTGAACGGCCCCTTCGATGGCGACACCCAGAGCAGGATATTGCAGATTATCGCCGAGGGAGGTGACGCGCAGTGAAGAACAAAATACATTTCGTGCTGCTGGCCGCGGGCGCAGTGCTGCTGGCCATTGGCGTGTTTTTCTTCGGCAGGATCTGCGCGGTCAAGGACAGCATCTACGCCGACTACAACCTGAGTTTCTCTGACGCCAGCTTTCAGCAGGTCTTCATCAACGATCACGACGAGGCCACGGTAAAGGCGGATTTTGACGCCGCCATACTGGCCGCCGCCCAAAGCGGCGCGACGACGGAGGACGAAGCGGGCATTGAAGCGCCCGCCGAGGAAGCGCCCGCAGAGGAAGCGCCCGCCGAGGTCGCCGAGCCGGCAGCGGAGGAGGCGTTGGAGGCCATCGCCGAGGCGTCGCCCTACGACACCGTAATCGGCAGCTACTCCAGGGTTTCCAGCCTGCGCACTGCCTGGAAGCTCCAGGGCATCCTTTTCGGGGCGGGCCTGCTGCTGTGTCTGGCGGCAGTCATCGTCGTGTTGCGCTCCAAACACCTGGATTTTGCCGCGATCATGCGCTCCAAGATCACCTGGGCGGTCATCGCGGAGATACTGATACTGATCGTCGGTCTGTTCATCCGGCCCGACTTCTTCAACATCAGCTACCAGCCTGCCAGCCGAATGCTTTACGGCAACCTGATCGACATCATCAACCGCTCCGCCGAGATCACGATCATCGGCATGGGTATGACCCTGGTCATCGCCCTGGGCGGCACCGACCTTTCGGTGGGCGCACTGGTGGCCGTTTCCGGCGCCATAGCGCTGAAGCTGATGCGCTGGGACCCCACCAACCCCCTGTACCAGACCCCCGGCGATTACAGCGTGTATCCCTTCATACTGGTGCTGCTGGTGCCGCTGCTGGTTTGCCTGCTGATGGGCGCGTTCAACGGCGTGCTGGTGGGCCAGCTGAAGCTGCAGCCCATCATCGCTACGCTGATACTGATGGTCTCGGGCCGCGGCATCGCCCAGATTACCACCAATGGCAAGCAGTTCACCACGATGTACACCCCCTTCCGCTGGATTGGCCAGGGCTCCTGCCTGTTCCTGCCGACGCCAATCATCATCATGGCGCTGGTGGTGGTGTCGGTAATGGTGTTCGTGCGCAAGACGGCCTTCGGCACCTTCGTGGAATCCGTGGGCATCAACCCCAGCGCGTCCCGGCTTTCAGGCATCAATTCCAAGGTGATCATACTGATCGTGTTCGCGCTGACGGGCTTCCTGTCGGGCATCTCCGGCCTGATCTACTCCAGCCGCATCATGTCCAATGACTCCAACAACGCCGGCCTGAACTACGAGACCGACGCCATACTGTCCGTCGTCATCGGCGGCACGAGCATGACCGGCGGCAAGTTCAGCCTGGTGGGCACCATTATCGGCTCGATTATCATCCGCACCATTGTCACCTTCGTGTACTTCTTCGGCGTCGCATCCGAGGCGACCATGGCCTTTAAGGCGATGGTTATCGCGGTGGTCATCGTGCTGCAGTCCGAGCCCGTGCGCAACTGGATGGCCAAGCGCTCCCAGGCCAGGGCCATGGCGAAAGGAGGCGCGGTCAAATGAGTGAAAAGTCCGGAAAGCGGCTGAGCCTGTTCAGCCGGATCATGAACCCGAAGTACATCATGGTGTACGCCACCGTGATCATCTTCCTGATCATCTACGCCTACGGCGCGATTCGATACGGCAGCATCGGTTTTACCACGCTGCGCACCTTCGTGAACTTCTTCACCGACAACGCCTACTACGGCATCTCCGCCGTGGGCATGACCATGGTGCTGATCACCGGCGGCATAGACCTGTCCGTGGCCTCGGTGGCCTCGCTGACGGGCATGATCATCGCCTATGGCTACGAGCGCATGGGCATTTCCCCGGTCATCACCATGATCGTATCCATACTGATCGGCGTGGGCCTGGGCGCGCTGATGGGCGCGGCGATTCACTACCTGAACGTGCCGCCCTTCATCACCACCCTGACGGGCAACTTCCTGGCCCGGGGCATATGCAGCCTGATTTCCCGGGAATCCATCAGCATCAACCACCCGCTGATCGATGCCCTGGCAGGCTTCAAGATCACGCTGTACCACATGGTGGACGGGGAATGGGTGAAGATCAAGCCCATCACCAATATCAACCTGACAGTCATCATATTCATCGTGATGATCATACTGGGCACCATACTGCTGCAGCACACCCGCTTTGGCCGCAACGTGTACGCCATCGGCGGCAGCGAATCCAGCGCGAAGCTGATGGGCCTGCCCGTGGGCAAGACCAAGGTGGCCGTCTACGCCATCAACGGCTTCTGCTCCGCCCTGGCCGGCATCGCCTATGTGCTGGTGGTCAAGTCCGGCTGGAACATGGCCCTGCAGGGCGGCGAGCTGGAGGTCATTTCCAGCGCCGTCATCGGCGGCACGCTGCTCACCGGCGGCGTGGGCTACATGATCGGCACCATGTTCGGCGTGCTGCTGAAATCGGTCATACCCGCCATCATCAACTTCAACGGCACGCTGTCCTCCTGGTGGGGCAAGATCGCCACAGGCGCGCTGCTGCTGCTGTTCATCGTGATCCAGCAGCTGGTGGTCAGCTATACCGGCAAGAAGAAGGCGGGCAGATAATATTTAACGTAAACCGTGGGAAATCCAACCTTTCCCACGGTTCTTTTTTATTTCAAAATGATATTCAACCATCTCCTAAAACGATTGCATTCACATTGCGGCCATATTAAGGTAAAATATAATACGTAAACGGCACAGATGCCGCAATAATGAATGGAGGTATTTCGCAATGAAGAAGATTCTCGTTCTGGCCCTTGCGCTGATTCTCGCGCTGAGCTGCTGCGCCGCCCTGGCTGACGGCATCAAGGTTGGCATCATCAACCTGGACCCCTCGGAGTCCGGCTATCGTGAAGCCAATGTCAAGAACCTGACCGACACGTTCACCGCCGAGAACGGCTATGACGCCACCTTCGTCACCGCCCCCACCGCCGACAAGCAGCTGGAGGCCGCCAACGGCTTCATCACCGAGGGCGTTCAGTACATCCTGGTTTCCGCCGCTGAGGCGACCGGCTGGGACGAGGTTCTGGAAGCGGCTCAGGAAGCCGGCGTGAAGGTGTTCCTGTTCGACCGCATGATCGACTGCGATCCTTCCCTGTACACCGCGGCCGTGGTTTCCGACATGCGGCAGGAGGGCGAGACCGCCGTGGCGTGGCTGGAGAGCCTGGGCCTCGACGAGTACAAGATTCTGCACATTCAGGGCCAGCTGGGCAGCGCCGCGCAGATCGGCCGCTCCGATCCCCTGACCGAGAAGTGCGAAGCCACTGAGAACTGGACCATCGTGCGCGAAGGCACCGGCGGCGACAGCTGGGATCCCAACGAGGCCCAGAAGATCGCCCAGGCCGCCATCGACGCGGGCGAGGATTTCAACATCGTGTACGCCGAGAACGACGGCATGGCCGGCGGCGTTGTGGCCGCGCTGGACAAGGCCGGCATCACCCACGGCGTGAATGGCGACGTGATCGTCATGGGCTTCGACTGCAACAAGTGGGCCCTGCGCGAGCTGCTGGCCGGCAACTGGAACTATGACGGCCAGTGCTCCCCCTTCCAGGCGGCGGTCATCGACGGCATGATCAAGACCCTGGAGGCCGGCGGCGAGATCGAAGGCCTGAACGATCTGAACCAGATCATCTCCGAGGAGAAGGGCTTCGACGCCAGGACCATCACCCAGGAGGACATCGACACCTTCGGCCTGGGCGAATAATCCGAACGGACAGACGGGGCGCGGTATGAACGAACGGTAATGCGCGCGTTCATACCGCGCCTTTTATAAAACACAGACAATCGCCGGAGAAGGCGCACTGAAAATGCGCGCGATCTGTAAAGCGCATGCGTTTTACGGGCGGGCGGCATCCGAAGAATGGCGTCGGCGATCGCCGAAGAAGGAGTAATCCCAGATGCAGAACGAAGCGATTTTAACGATGCGCGGAATCGTCAAACAGTTTCCGGGCACGATGGCGCTGAACGACGTGGATTTTACGCTGCGCAGGGGTGAAATTCACGCGCTGATGGGGGAGAACGGCGCGGGGAAATCCACGCTGATCAAGGTGCTGACGGGCGTGTATGAAAAGGACGACGGCGCCATCTGGGTGGAGGGCGGCGAAGCCGAGGCCCACATCCATTCGCCCCAGGACGCGCAGAACATCGGCATCAGCACGGTGTACCAGGAAATCACGCTCTGTCCCAACCTGACGGTGGCGGAAAATATGTTCATCGGCAGGACGGACGGAGAGGTGGTCCACTGGCGGGAATACGAAAAGCGGGCGACGGCCATCCTGGAGAACCTGGGGATACCGGCCCGGGCCAAACAGCAGCTGGGCAGCTGTTCGCTGGCCGTGCAGCAGATGGTGGCCATCGGCCGGGCTGTGGACATGCAGTGCAAGGTGCTGATCCTGGACGAGCCCACGTCGTCGCTGGACGACAAGGAAGTGGCCATGCTGTTCAAGCTGATGCGCGAGCTGAAGGCCCGGGGCGTCGGCATCATATTCGTCACCCACTTCCTGGAGCAGGTTTACGAGGTCTGCGACCGCATCACCGTGCTGCGCAACGGCAGGCTGGTGGGCGAATACGCCATCGAGGAGCTGCCTCAGGTGGAGCTGGTGGCCAAGATGATGGGCAAGGATCTGAACGACCTGGCCAGCCTGGACCAGATCGGCATGAAGAGCGCCGGAACCGATGAAGTCGTGTATCAGGCCGAGGCGCTGTCCAGCTCCGACAGCCGTCCCTTCGATTTCCGGATTCGCAAGGGCGAGGTCAACGGCTTCACGGGCCTGCTGGGCTCAGGGCGCAGCGAGAGCGTCCGCGCCATATTCGGCGCGGACCGCGTGACCGGCGGTAAGGTTCGCGTGAAGGGCAAGGATGTAAAGATCACCAATCCCCGGGAGGCCATGAAGAACGGCATCGGCTATCTGCCGGAGGATCGCAAGCGCGACGGCATCATCGCGGACCTGTCGGTGCGCGAAAACATCATACTGGCCCTGCAGGTGATGAAGGGCTTCTTCCATCCGATGACCAAGGCGCAGATGCGGCAGTTTGCCGATGAATACATCGAAGCGCTGCAAATCAAGACGGCCTCACAGGATACGCTCATCAAATCGCTGTCCGGCGGCAATCAGCAGAAGGTGATCCTGGCCCGGTGGCTGCTGACGCACCCGGACTACCTGATCCTCGACGAGCCGACCCGGGGCATCGACGTGGGCACCAAGCTGGAGATTCAGAAGCTGGTGCTGAAGCTGGCCAAGGAGAACATGAGCGTAACGTTCATCTCCTCGGAGATCGAGGAAATGCTGCGCACCTGCTCCAGGCTGATCGTCATGCGCGACCGCAAGATCGTGGGCGAGCTGACCGGCGAACAGCTGACGCAGAGCTATGTGATGAAGACCATTGCGGGGGGTGAGCAGTGAGATGTTACGGCGCAAGAAATGGATTGCCAATCTGGGCCAACTGCTGATTCCGCTGATCGCCCTGGCGCTGCTGCTGCTGTTTAACCTCTTCCGGGATCCGGGCTTCTTTGCCATCAGGATTGCGGAAAACAGCATGGGCGGCAAGGTGCTGACCGGCAATCTCATCAGCATCATCGACAGCGCCAGCGAATTGGCCATCATCGCCATGGGCATGACGCTGGTGACTGCGGCCTGCGGCGGCCAGGACATCTCCGTGGGCGCGGTGGGCGCGATTTCCGGCGCGGTGTTCGTAAAGGTGCTGCAGGGCATGGGTGCCATCACCGGCCCCTCGGTGGTGCTGGGGCTGATCGCCTGCTGCCTGGCGACGATACTGTTCAAGCTGTTCAACGGCACGCTGGTGGCCGTGTTCCGGATTCAGCCGATGATCGCCACGCTGATACTGTATTCCTGCGGACGCTCCATCGCCTACTGGATCAACGGCGACGCCACGCCCCAGCTGAACAGCCCCATCCTCAGCGCCATCGGCATGACCATACCCGGCATACCGGTGCCCACGCCGATCTTCGCGGTGCTGTTGGTGGGCCTGCTGCTGGCTTTGGTGTTCAAATTTACCAATATCAGCCTGTATACCCAGTCCGTGGGCATCAACCAGGGCGCGGCGCGGCTGAACGGCATCAATCCCACCGTCATCAAGTTGCTCAGCTTCGTGTTGCTGGGCGTGTGCGTGTCGGTGTCAAGCGTGATCGGCATCAGCCGCCTGGGCCAGCTGAACCACAAGACGCTGCTGGTGGACATTGAAATGGACGCCATACTGGCGGTCGCCATCGGCGGCAACAACCTGGGCGGCGGCAAGTTCAAGATCAGCGGCAGCATACTGGGCGCGTACATCATTCAGATGCTGACCACCACGCTGTACGCCATGAACGTCAGCCCGGTCAACGTCAAGGCCTACAAGGCCATCGTCATCATCATCATCGTGGTGGCCGGTTCTCCGGTTGTGAAGGAAAAGCTGGCCGCGCTGATGAAGAAGAAAAAGCACGGCGGCATCAATCCCGCCCTCAGGAAGGGGGTGGGCTGAGTGAACGGCGCGAACAACAAACGCACCCGGGGCAGAGAGCCCCTCACCGACGCCCAGCTGCTGATGACCATCAGCATCGGCATATTCGTCGTCATGTACGCCCTGGCGATGATCTTCCTGGGCGGCGGCTTCCTGAAGGTACAGCAGATCTTCGACCTGCTCAACGACAACGCGGCGCTGATCATCATCGCCTGCGCGCTGACCGTCGTGATGATCGGCGGCGGCATCAATATCAGCGTGGGCGGCGTCATCAGCCTGACCTGTATGGCCTGCGCCATATTCCTGAACGCCCATACCGGCGGGCTGTCCATACCGCTGTCGGTGCTGCTGGCCCTGGGCATCGGCCTGGGCTTCGGCCTGATGATGGGCTTCCTGGTCAGCTACCTGGAGATACAGCCCTTCATCGTCTCGCTGGCCGGCATGTTCCTGGCCAGGGGCCTGACCACGATGCTTTCGGTCAACCCGGTGAAGGTGGCCCACGAGGGCTTCCTGGCGCTGGTGAAGGCCAAGATCAAGATACCCTGGCTGGGCTACGTCGCCCAGAACGGCAACCTGATCCCCGCCAAGCTGGAGATCGGCGCCCTGATCGCCATTTGCGTCGTCATCCTGATGGCCCTGATGCTGCGCTACATGCGCTTTGGCCGCAACATCTACGCCCTGGGCGGCAACCGGCAGAGCGCGCTGATGCTGGGCATCAACATCAAGAGCACCTGCTTCTGGAGCTATGTGCTCAGCGGCCTGCTCAGCGGCCTTGCGGGATACGTATTCCTCATGCACAAGCCTGCGGGCAACGCCAGCGTGGCCATGCGCAGCGAGATGGACGCCATCGCGGCCTCGATCATCGGCGGTACGCTGCTGACCGGCGGCGTGGGCAACGTGATCGGCACGTTCTTCGGCGTGATGATCCTCGCGACCATCCAGAAGATCATCGCCCTGAGCCCGCTGAACGCCTCCTGGTGGCAGGAGATGGCCAGCGGCGCGATGCTCGGCTTCTTCATCATACTGCAAAGCGTGGTGCTCGCCAATCGCGGCAAGCGCAGGAAGAACAACTGATTTTACCATCGACGCACAATCCCCCGCCTCTGACATTCAGAGCCGGGGGATTGTGTACAGGCAAGAATGCCCGGGAAGGGAAACGCCCCATGATGCACAGGGCGTTCGGCATGACGGTTGAGATTCGTCCCGTTAATTATGGGGTATTTCACTGACAACTGATAAGGAGGGAAACGAACATGAAGAAAATCACGGCATTACTGCTCGTTGCGGCGATGCTTATCGGCGCCGGAACCGTGGCCGCATGGGCGGAGAAAAGCGACCCTGCCGACGGGATCGATTATCTGGCGCTGGTCAACAAGCTCAATCCCCTGCCGGAGGGCTGGGAAGAAGCCCTGCAGACCGTCACGATCACCAATTCCGTGGGGGATGCGGTGGAGGTCGAGGCGAAGGCTTACGACGCCTACCTGGCGCTGAAGGAGGCCCTGGAAGCCAACGAGGGCATCTACCTCGAGCTGGATTCCGCCCGCCGCAGCGTAGCCGCACAGCAGGACATCATGGATCGCTTTATCGAAAAATACGGGGCGGACTACGCGGCCAAGACCGTCGCCACGCCCGGCTACTCCGAGCACCACACCGGCCTTGCGCTGGATCTGTATTTCAAGCTGAAGGGCGAGGACGGCAGCTTCACCGACGTGTATTACAACGAGGACATGGTGCAGTATCCCCGGATCTGGGAAAAGATCCATGCCAGGCTTGCCGATTACGGCTTTATCCTGCGCTATCTCGAGGGCCGCGAGCATATCACCGGCTACGGCTACGAGCCCTGGCATATCCGCTATGTGGACAGCGCGGACATTGCGAAGGAGATCACGGAGAAGGACATCACGCTGGAGGAGTATCTCAGCGGCATGAAAGCGCCGGCTGTCACCATCGACCTCGGGAGCTCCGCAAACTATACGGAGGAGGCGCTGATGGAGGCGGTCGTACAGATCAAGTGCCAGTTTGCCACCTGGGAGGGCTGCGAGCTTCACAGCATCCGCTATGCCGGAGACGCGAACTGCACCGGGGAAAACCTGAAGTGGCTGAACGGGATCAGCAAGGACGGGAAATACACCAGTGTCGCGAAGTTCCTGATGGACTTCCACGCGCCGAAGGAACAGGTCGGCGCCTGGGAGGCTGACACGGAATACACCGATTACGAATGGTGGCTTGCCCGCAGCGAAGACAGCGGCTGGGAAATCGTGACCCAGGGGTACTGCTGATACCGCCAAATTGCCTGCAAAATCAGTTTTGGAGATGCCCTTCAGCGCCCCTTGAATCCCGCTCGCCCATGCCCCTCTGCCAGAGCCCGCTGAGATAGAAGGTCCAGCTGGCGACGAGGCCCAGGCCGAAGCCAAACAGCCCGTTCCACCAGATGATGCGGTAGCCCAGGAACGGCGAATCCTTGAACAGATAGGTGGTGACGACCCTGGCCGACAGCGACAGGGCCGCGACGATTGCGGGGAAGCCGCTGTGCCCCGCGCCCTGGAACACGCCGAACAGCGGCACGTACAGCGACAGTATGACGTTGACCATCGCGACGGTCCTCAGGTGGGACAGACAGTACGCGGCGGCCTGGTCGCTCAGGCCGAACAGGCGGATGATGTTCTGCGCCAGCAGCCATATCGCGCCGGAGATGACCAGCGTGGATGCCAGCGACATGGCCATCGTCTGCCGCGTGCCCAGCTTCACCCGATCCATCTTTCCCGCGCCGATATTCTGGCCGGTATAGGTGGCCAGCGTGGTCTGGAAGGCGTTGAAGGGCAGGTTCAGGTACTGTTCGATGCGGTTGCCCACCGTGAAGGAGGCGGTCATGGCCTGCCCGAAGCCGTTGACGGCGCGCTGGATCAGCGTCAGGCCGACAGAGACGATCATCAGGTGCAGGGAGATCGGGAAGCCTATGGCCACCGTCCTGCGGATCAGGGGCGGGTTCCACCTGTAGTCGGACAGGGCGAAGCGGAAGATGGGGTAGCGCCGCCGCATGTAGACGTATGCGGCGGCAAAGGAGCCGGCCTGGGCGATGACCGTCGCGACGGCGGCCCCTGCGACGCCCCAATGGAACGCGGCCACGAACAGCAGGTCCAGCAGTATGTTCAGCACCGAAGCGATCAGCAGGAAATACAGCGTGGCCGCGCTGTCGCCCACCGCGCGCAGTATGGACGAAAAGATGTTGTAGCCGTACTGGAATATCAGTCCGAGGGCATAGATGCGGAAATATTGCACCGTGAGGTCGAGATAGCCCTCCGGCACGCCGACCAGATGGGAAAACGCCGGGCGCGCGACGGCGAACCCCAGTGCCGCGAACACCACGCCCAGCGCCATCAGGAACAGTATGCCCGTCGAAGCGTTTTCCCGCACCTTCGCCATATCCTTTGCGCCGTAGTGCTGGGCGACGATCACGCCGTTGCCGGCGGAGAAGCCCATGGCGATGGCGAGGAAGAGAAAGGTAAAGCTGCCCGTTGTGCCGACGGCGGAGAGCGACGCCTCGCCGGAGAAATTGCCGACGACGATGGCGTCTGCGGTATTGTAGAGCTGCTGGAGCAGGGAACCCAGCAGCACGGGAAGCGCGAACCGGACGATGTGCTTCCAGGGCGCGCCTGTCGTCATGGGTATCGTATTCATGGGAGACCTCTTTTCATACGCCTCTCGGCGCATACCGGCAATTCCGCGGAGCGCCTTTGACATTTCAGAGCGCGTTTCCCGGTGCGCATGTTAGAGTGTGTTTCTAAATGCCTGAAGTGCATTTTCGGCGTCTTTGACTGCATTTCTGTGTTGCTTTTCCTTGCCTTAGGGTCCACTAAAGCTGCGGAAAAGCGCCTTGAAATACAGTCAAATCCATCCGAAACTGCATCTCCTTCCATTTAAAAACACACTCTAGACTGTCGAAGCACACGCTGATCTGGAATCGGTATTTCAGTCGGCGGATCGAAACGCCTTTGCTGCATCTGCATTGTATCACAGCAATGCGTTAATTATCTACGTATGCAATATGAAATTGTCCGACGCCCACTGTACGTGGACTGGAATGAAAACGGCATGCTGTAATTTTACAATAGAATTTGTAATATTACATCCGTGCAAATTTGCCTGAATTTAACTTTGTTGTGGTAAAATCATATTGAGGGTCAAATTGCAGAAAGGGCGACGGATCGACTGACCGTTCTCCTGGGCGCATGACCGATGCCCGGAATACCGTGATGCTGTCAGGGCACAGCAAATAACCCCGAAAAGAAGGGAATCCGAATGATTACGTTGTTGCTTTCATTTCTTGCGCTGCTGGTCGGATACATGACCTACGGCAGGCTGGTGGAGAGAACCTTTGGCCCGGATGATCGCGTCACCCCAGCCAACAGCATGAACGACGGCGTGGACTACATGCCCATGAAGCCCTGGCGCGCCTTCCTGGTGCAGCTCTTGAACATCGCGGGCACGGGCCCCATCTTCGGGGCGCTGATGGGTGCGTGCTTCGGCCCTGTGGTGTTCCTGTGGATCGTATTCGGTTCCGTGCTGGGCGGCGCGGTGCACGATTATATGGTCGGCATGGTTTCCGAGCGGCACGAGGGCAAGTCCATCGCCGAGCTGTCCGGCATCTATCTGGGCAACGGCGCGAAGTGGGGCATGCGCCTGTTTTCGGTGGTGCTGCTCCTGCTGACCGGCACGGTGTTCGTCAACAGCCCCGCGGCGCTGATCGCAAGGCTTACCCCGATGGAGAACGACACCATGCTGTGGGTCGTCGTCATACTGCTCTACTACGTGCTGGCGACGCTGCTGCCCATTGACAAGATTATCGGCAGGCTCTACCCGGTGTTCGGCACGGTGCTGATCGTCATGGCGGTGGGCATACTGGGCGGCACGATCTTCGGCGGCTTCCATTTGCCTGAACTGACGCTTCAAAACCTGCATCCGTCGAACCTGCCCGTCTGGCCCTATATGTTCGTCACCGTGGCCTGCGGCGCGATTTCCGGCTTCCACGCCACGCAGTCGCCGGTGATTTCAAAGTGCATCACCTCCGAGCGAGAGGGGCGCAGGGTCTTCTACGGCGCGATGATTTCTGAATCCGTGATCGCGCTGGTGTGGGCCGCGGGCGGCGTGGCCTTCTACGGCGCGACCGGCGGCCTGAACGAGGCGCTGACCAACCTGGGCCAGTCCGGCGTGGTGTACGACATCTCCACCGGCATGCTGGGCGCGGTGGGCGGCCTGCTGGCCATCGTGGGCGTCATCGCCTGCCCGATCACCTCCGGCGACACGGCGTTCAGAAGCGCGCGTCTGATCCTCTCCGAGGTCTTCAACCTGAACCAGAAGCCCATCAGGAACCGCCTGGTGGTGACGATCCCGCTGCTGGCCGTCTCCGCCGTGCTCACCCAGCTGGACTTCAACGTGCTCTGGCGCTACTTCTCCTGGTCCAACCAGACGCTGGCGATGATTTCCCTGTGGGTGGCCACGGCCTATCTGCTCAAGACCAACGCCAACAAGCTGACGAGCCTCATCACCGCCCTGCCCGCGACCTTCATGTCCGCCGTCTCCATGACCTACATACTGATGGCGAACGAGGGCTTCCGCCTGGGCGCGGGCATCGGGTATCCGGTGGGATGCGTCTTCGCCGTCGCCTGCTTCGCGTTCTATGTGGTCAAGCTGAACCGCGCGCGGCAGAGCGCATAATTCAGCCGGGCGAACGTACAGGACCGAATCGTTACAGGGCTGCCTCAGGACACCCAATACAGCGCAGACCACTCTGTAGCGGCGACGATCAGCCGCCAGAACGGATGTCTCCATGCGGATGGGTGTTTTGGGCGGCCTTCTTTATTAAAACGCCCATGGAGCGCAGGATATTTGTTATGGACAAACCCGGTGTCATCATGGTATAATATATTTGTGAAATGATACCCAAGTGCCAAATCAACCGGGGAGTGCAGCGTATGGATAGATACCGCTTTTCAGAACAGGATCAACGTCTCATGGAGAGCATGCCGGTTCCCTTCGCGGTCTTTCAGCTCGTCGATCAGAGCATCGTGACTCTCGCCGTATCCGACGGTTTTTGCGAGCTGGTGGGCTCTGCGGATCGTGCAGCGGTCTACGCCGCCATGAATCACGATACCTACAGAAACGTACATCCCGACGACGTTGCGCGGGTGGGAAACGCCGTCTATCGCTTCATGCGGGATAGAGGCCGTTTTGAATCGATCTACCGCCTGAAAAATCCGAAGGGCGCGGGGTATATCGTCATTCACGCCTACGGCAAGCATGTGTTCACGCCGACCGGCGTTCGCCTTGCGCAGATCTGGTATGCGGACGAGGGCGTCTACAGCGAAGGCAAGAATCGCGAGGGCACGGTGCTGAACGAATCCCTGAGCAACGCCCTGCATGAGGAGAGCATCCTGCGGGCCAGCTACTACGACTACCTGACCGGGCTGCCCAGCATGACCTATTTCTTTGAGCTGGCCGAGGCCGGCAAGGAGGCCATGCGGGAAAGGGGCGACAATCCGGCGCTGCTGTACATGGATTTCAGCGGCATGAAGTTTTACAACACCCGGCACGGCTTCGCGGAGGGCGACAAGCTGCTGCGCGAATTTGCGAGGGTCCTGATCAGGGTATTCGGCGCGGAGCGCTGCTGCCGCATCGGGGCGGATCATTTCGCGGTGCAGACCGAGGAGCGGGGGCTCCAGGAGAAGATACGGCGCATGTTCGCCGAATGCCAGCAGATGAACGGCGGCAAATCCCTGCCGCTGCACGTAGGCGTCTATCCCAGGCAGTCGGAGCGCGTGCACACCAGCGTCGCCTGCGACCGGGCAAAGCTGGCCTGTACCGCCATCAAAGGGCAGTACGGCATGGCCGTGAACTATTACAGCCAGCACCTGAACGACGACGCGGAGAAGAAGCAGTACATCATCGAAAACATCGACCGGGCCATCGAGGAGAAGTGGATCAAGGTCTATTACCAGGCGATCATCCGTGTGGCCAACGACCGGGTTTGCGACGAGGAGGCCCTGTCCCGCTGGATCGATCCGGTCAGGGGCTTCCTGTCCCCGGCGGATTTTATCCCCGCGCTGGAGGAATCGAAGCTGATCTACAAGCTGGACCTCTATGTGGTGGAGCAGGTCCTCGAGAAGATGAAGCGCATGACCGAGGTCGGCATGTATCCCATCCCACAGTCCGTGAACCTCTCGCGCTCGGATTTCGACATGTGCGACATCGTGGAGGAGATTCGCCGCCGTGTGGATGACGCTGGCATCGCCCGGTCCATGCTGACCATCGAAATCACGGAGAGCGTCATCGGCAGCGACTTTGAGTTCATGAAGGGGCAGGTGGAGCGCTTCCAAAAGCTGGGCTTCCAAGTGTGGATGGACGACTTCGGCAGCGGCTACTCCTCGCTGGACGTGCTGCAGAGCATCCACTTCGACCTGATCAAGCTGGATATGCGCTTCATGCAGCAGTTCAACAGCGGCGACGAGTGCCGGATCATATTGACCGAGCTGGCCAGGATGGCCATCGGCCTGGGCGTCGAGACCGTCTGCGAGGGCGTGGAGCGGGTCGAGCAGATCGAGTTCCTTCGGGAGATCGGCTGTACGAAGGCCCAGGGCTTCTATTACAGCAAGCCCATACCCTTCGACACGATACTTGAATTCGTCGAGAGCGGAAAGGACATACGCCTTGAAAACCCGGAGGAGTCGGAATACTACGCTACGCTGGGCCGGGTCAACCTGTACGACATGGCCACGATCGCCGGTGACAGCGCCGGCGAGGGCGACGATTCCCTCCGCCGGTACTTCGACACCCTGCCGATGGCCATCATGGAGGTCAACGGCAGCCAGGTGCGCTACACCCGCTGCAACAGGTCCTACCGCGACTTTATGGAGCGGCTCTATGGCGTGACCCCCACAGACCAGACGCTGGATTCCTGCGGGCTGCCCAGCGGACATGGGGCCGCTTTCATGGGTGCGGTGATGCGCTGCAGCCGGGACGGCAACCGCGCCGTCGTCGATGAGCCGATCAACGATAAGACCACGATCCACTCGTTTATCCGGCGGGTCGCCGTCAATCCCGTTACGGGCGCGGCGGCGATTGCCGTGGCGGTTCTCGCGATTGTGGATGAGCCGCGCAGCGCCGGCACGAGCTTTGCGGACATGTCCCGGGCCCTGTCCTCGGACTATATCAACCTGTATTATGTGGACACGGAGACGAACCAGTTCATCGAATACACGCCGGACGCCGGCCTGGGGGATCTCGCGGTGGAGCGCCGTGGCGCGGATTTTTTCAACGCCAGCGCCAAGGACGCCCAGCTGTTCATCTACAAGGGGGACAGGGAGGCCTTTATAGAGGCCTTTACCAGGGAAAAGGTGCTGCGGACCCTGGACGAGCACGGCACCTTCACGCTGACCTACCGGCTGCTGATGGACGGAAACCCCGTGTATGTGCACATGAAGGCGGTGCGCATGCGCACGGACAGGAAGCACATCATCATCGGCGTCAGCAACGTGGACGCCCAGATGCGGCAAAAGGAAGCGATGGCGAGGCTCGAGGCGGAGCAGGCCACCTATTCGCGCATCAACGCGCTCACGAAGGGCTTTATCTGCATCTACACCGTCGATCCGGATACGGGCCATTACGTCGAATACAGCGCCACCAGGGATTACGCGGGCCTGAATCTGCCCAAGGAGGGCGAGGATTTCTGGGCCCAGTCCCGAAAGGCGAGCGTGCAGCACGTCTATTCCGAGGACGTTGAAAAGTTCCAGACGATGCTCACGCGGGATAAGGTGATGGTGGAAATCCGGGACAATGGCCTCTTTACGGTGCAATACCGGATGATATTGGACGGCGAGCCCACATACGTCTCCTGCCAGGCCGCGCTGGTGGAGGAAAAGGACGGCCCCCAGCTGATCGTCGGGATCAACAACATCGACGACCAGGTGCGCCGGGAGCAGGATTACGAGCGGAAGCTGGCCGCGGCGCGCAGCAGGGCGAACCTGGACACGCTGACCGGCGTGAAGAACCGGATGGCCTACGACAGCATGTCCCAGAACCTGGCGCGGCAGATCGAGGACGGCCAGTCCGTCAGATACGCAATCGCCCTTTGCCGCGTGCTCGGCCTCGGCCATGTGAACCAGACCCAGGGCAAGGACGCCGGCAACCGGTTGATCCGCGAGGGCTGCGCCATCATCTGCAACACCTTCAAGCACAGCCCGGTGTTCCGCGTGGGCGGGGACCAGTTCGCGGCCATCGCCCAGGGGCACGACTATGAAACCATCGACGCGCTGGCCGAGGCGCTGAAGGACAGCAACCGCAAAAACAGGGAAAGCGGCGGCGCGGTGATCGCCTGCGGCATAGCGAGGTACGACGGCTCCGGCAGCGTGGCCGCCGTGTTCGAGCGCGCCGACGCCCTGTGCCGGTGGGACGGCGAGCATCAGCCAGAATAAAACGCAAATTCAAACAAACATGCCTTACTAAATACATGATCTTTGTGCTATAGTGTGTTTCCAAGTGCACCTCAGGCATTTGGAAACACACTGTAATATAGGCGGATGGACTGTGGCCCGTGGGCGTCGCATTCCCTGTGACGCGGTTGTGACGCTACAGGCGATACAATACGGGCGCAGGCGTAAAGGAAATACCGCACAATGCTCATGGCGCATTAACGGCTGAATTTCAGCCGCTTGCTGTCTGCTGATTTCTTGACTTGCCGCCAGCAAGCCTGCGAAATCTGCAGTTTGCAATCGACCAAAATTCATCTCGTTACTGCACGACTCGATTATGCGGTATTTCCTTGGAAGGCGAAGCCTTCCCGCGCCGGCGAACGGATTGTTTTGCATTCGACGAGAGGTACGCCGACGGCTTTGATGCCGTCGGGATCGAAGGATCGACGAAAGGAGAATAAGGCATGTTCAAGACGATGAAGCGCGCGCTGGCGATGCTGCTGACCCTGGTCATGGCTCTGGGCGCGACGGCGGCTTTTGCCGAAACCGGCTCGAACGCTGGGGAGGGCCAGATGACCCTCGAGGCGCTGGACGCCCTGAACGGCGGGGCGGCGAAGGTGTATACCCACGACGGGCGCGTGACCTTTGTGGAGGGCGCCTGTACGGACGAGCCCGTGACCAGCATGGAGGACGCCGCCCGGGTGGT
Source organism: uncultured Eubacteriales bacterium (assembly GCA_902778995.1). Classification (GTDB taxonomy): domain Bacteria; phylum Bacillota; class Clostridia; order Christensenellales; family Aristaeellaceae; genus UBA2862. Next base: position 57,643 of record CACYZW010000006.1, on the reverse strand, counting down.
GGCGGACATGATCACGCTGCTGGGCGGCGACGGCCGCACCCGGTTCGAGCCCTGGCGCACCCTCACCGACACCAGCGGCAACCGCTACTACGTGTTCCAGCAGATGTATTCGGGCGTGACCGTATCCGGCGGCGCGGTGAAGGTCGTCACCGACGAGGAGGGCAGGATGCTGGGCCTGGTCAGCAGCGTGGAGGTCGAGCTGCCCGAAACGGAGGTTTCCGAAGGCATCGCCGCCGAGGCGGCGGAAGCACTGGTGCTGAAGCACTACCAGGACGCGGAAAAGGCGGCGCCCGAGCTGCTCGAGGGCCGCACCGACAAGTTGGTCCTGCCCGTGAACCTGGACATCGACATGGAATCCGAGGAGGAAAAGGAGGAGAGCCGCTTCGTCTGGGTGGTGTACACCAACAACCCCTCGGCCAGCATCACCGGCAGCTCCGAGCTGCCCTACCTGGCCCATTATGTGGATCTGAGCGGCGAATACCTGTACAGCCTGCCCACGGTCATGCCCGGGGATGAGGTCAGCGAGGCCGGCTACGACGCCGCCTATGTGTTCGAGTTCATGGAGCCTGCGGAATATACCGGCAACGTGACCCTCGCCGACGGCAGCGAAATGGAAATCACCGTCCAGCTGATGCGGGATTCCCGCACGGGCATGTACTATCTGGGCAACCTGGAGCGCCGCATCGCGGTGGCCGATTGCTATGATTTCCTGTACGACAAGGGCCGGGTGGTGCTGGAGGCCAGCAAGGACAATACCGGCTGGGACAACACCTGCCTGCTGTCGCTGTACAACTACTGCCGCGCCTGGGATTATTACAGGGCCATCGGCTGGGTGGGCGGCGACGGCCTGGGCACGCCCATACTGATTCTGAAGGACTACTGCGACAAGGATCACGAACCCATCGACAACGCCGCCTATGCAGGCCGCTACTACGGCTGGCAGCTGTTCCTGTCCAGCAGCGTCAACCAGTTTTCCCAGTGCCTGGACGTGCTGGCCCACGAGTTTACCCATTGCGTGACCCATTCCGTGATGACCTACAACGCCTATAAAAACGATTACGGCGCGATCAACGAGGCCATGAGCGACATCCAGGGAAATATCTGCGACCATATGTACCAGGAACGCGGGGAAAAGGACGACCCGGAATGGCTGCTTGGCGAGGATATCGACCAGACCATACGCAGCATGAGCGACCCGCAGGAATACGGTCAGCCGAGATACGCCTGGGACATCTACTACGTGCCCAAGGTGAAGGATCCCACCGAACTGAACGACCGGGGCGGCGTACATGCCAATTCCTCGCTGCTGAACAACGTGGCCTGGCGGCTGTGCGAAAAGGAAGGCATGACGCTGGAGGAGGCCCGGGCCTACTGGTTCGCGGTGGATTGCGCCATGGTGCCCGGCACCGATTACGCCCAGCTCAGCGAGCTGATGCCCTGGGTGCTGAAAAACCTCGGCCTGGAAAAATACGCGAGCGGGCTGGAGGCGGCCATGGACGCCACCCGCCTGCGCACCGACGAGATGCCCGAGGCCTTTGACGACGACCGGGCTCTGGTGACGATGACCCTGCCCGACACCGAGCAGTTCACCGACGGCAACTGGGCGCTGTATATCCTCAGCGTCAATCTGAACGGCGCGATCCAGCGGGCCATCGACATCGTGGAGGGCAATCCCGGCTATGAAAACAGCCTGGACGAGCTGGCGTCGATCCTCGCGCCGGAGGGCGGCTTGAAGCGGGAGGACGTGCCGAACCGCATCGTCAATATGCTCGCAGCATATTTCGCCGAGCCCGACGATGCGGCGGAAGCGGCAACCGCAGGGGAAGCGGCTGCAGAGGCTGAAATCAGCGCGGATGACGCGGCCGACCCCGGGAAAGACCTTATGCTTAAGGCCCTCTACGATTGGGTCAGGAAGTATTTTGGCGACATGCTCTATTCGGGCATAGGCGCCGCCGGTCAGGACGGTCGCACCGTGCGCATGGTGTGCCGGCCCGGACAGACGGTTCCCGTCATGCTGCGCCTGGAGCTCAAGCCCAATTCCATGCAGCCCAGGACGGCGGGCCTGGCGGTCTACTGCGGGCGCTGGTTCGACATGGGCGGCATCGTCAGGGACGTGCTTGTGAATGGCAAAACCGCGGAGCAGTCCGAATCTGAAATGCCTGATCTGGGCTTCCTGAACGGCATGCTGGATTCCATCATGGCCGAGGCGGAGAAAGACGAGGCAGCCGGAACAAAAGCCGGGGAGCAGCTGGAGGCGCTGCCCACCTTAAGCCTCGAGGATGTGCGCGCGATCCTGACAGGCGTCCAGGATGCGATGAATAACTGGGCCTGGCTGACACGGATGTTCCTGTTTGAGATCAAGCCCGGCCAAATCTGCGAAATCCGCGCGGACGGCCTTGAGAAGACGACGGTGCTGGACGAGGAGACCATGGACAAGCTCATGGACGATGTGACTGCACTGATGGAGGGGACGGCTGAGGGCGCACAGACGCCCGATGAAGAAAGCGCCCCGACCGACGAAGGCGCGCAGATTGCCGATGCGGCATGACGATGCTATAGGAAATACCGCACAATGCTCATGGCGCATCTCGTTACTGCACGACTTGATTATGCGGCATTTCCTATAATGGATGAAATGCCCGATGGCCCGTTGACGGGCGGGGATTGCCGAACGGCTTGCGCCGTTTCGGCAATCCCGTTTCGGGTTTTACCGGATGGGGCTTCTGCCGGTTTCCCGACTTGCCGGCGGCAGAGCTTCGCAATCTGCGGTTTGCAATCGGCTGCAATTTCTTCCCTTTGCCGCACGATTCGATTGTGCGGTGTTGGATTCAGGTTTTCCATTCCGGCGGCGGTGACCATTCAGGCTGCGACTGAACAGTCACCTGCAAAAGTGACTTGTGAAGGAGTAGCAACGTGGCGTCTGTCATACTGATTTCTGTCTATATCGCGCTGTCCTCCCTGGCGGCGTACCTGACCGACCTGTGCCTGCGGCGCTGGCCGCGCACCGCCCGACGTGCGGCGGGGCTGCGCAAATACTGGCTTACGGCCTATACCCTGCTGTCGCTGATCCCGATGGCGGGCGCGTTCCTGCCGGACAGCCCCGTCAAGTTTGCCCTCCAGGCGGCGGGCAACGTCTGGCTGGGCTTTTACCTGTATTACGGCTGGCTGCTGCTGATGCTGCTGCTGATCGCGGCAATGTTCCGCCTGGCCAGCGGGGGAAGGCTGGCGCGGAACTGGCACGGCGGCATGCTGTGCCTGTCCCTCGTTGCCGCGCTGGCGCTGCTGGGCTACGGACTGGTGCACGCACAGAACACGGTGGTGAAGCGCTACGATATCGCGGTGGACAAGCCCGGCGAGGACATGAAGGTGGTGCTGCTGGGGGATCTGCACCTGAGCGTCAATTCCCGGCTGGCCACCACACAGCGGATGGTGGCGCTGGTCAACGAAGAACAGCCCGACGTGGTGCTCATCGCCGGCGACATCTTCACCAGCAGCTATGCGGGCCTGTCCCATCCGGAGCAGTATGCCGAGGCCCTTCGGGGCATGAAGGCGAAGTACGGCGTCTACGCGGTGTACGGCAACCACGATGTGGAGGAGACCCTCTTCGGCGGCTTTCCCATCTCGCCCGTCAGCCAGGCCTTCCGCTCGGCACAGATCGAGCAGTTCTGTGCGGACAGCGGCTTTACGATGCTGAACGACGAGATTGTCACCGTCGGGGGCGTGCAGATCGCGGGCAGGGTGGACGGCGAAAAGGCCGGCGACGGCACCGCCAACCGCATGACGGCGGCGGAGCTGCTCTCCGGCGTCGATGAGCGCCTGCCGGTGGTGGTTTTGCAGCACGAGCCCAAGCAGTTCAAGGCGCTGAAGGAAGCCGGGGCGGACGTGGCCCTCTGCGGCCATACCCACGCGGGCCAGCTGTTCCCCGGAAACGTGGTGATTCCCCTGTTCAACGAGAACGCCTGGGGCTATGAACGGGTGCATGATCTGGATACCGTCGTCACCGCCGGCGTGGGCTATTACGGCCCGCCGATGCGGGTGGGCACCGACAGTGAGATCTCCGTGGTCAACCTGATATTCAAGGGCTAAAGGAAACGATTCAATGATTGATTTGAAGCATATTCGACTGCGGGCGAGGGGTACCGTGAAGCGCCACTACGTGTTGCTGACGCTGCTGTGCGCCCTGTCCATATTCATAGGCACCGAATTCAACAACGTGCTGAGCAACGCCCAGACCTGGTATGAGGTCTTGAGGGGGCGTCAGATCCAGATAGCCCTCGAGGGCATCGGCAGCGACCGGAGCGTGTGGCGGAAGGTAATCAACGACGTGATCGAGGACAACATCGAAGCCGGAAATATACAGGCTTCGGAGCGCATCAAGCTATTGAAGCAGGCCACCAGCCCCAGGTCCGTCCTTGGACGGCAGCGGGGTGTGCTGGCCGCGCTGGTGAACAACATCGGCTCCGGGTATCTGGTCGCCATGATCAGCACGGCCGTGCATACCGCGCTCCATTCCAAGGATATATTCCTGATGCTCATGGTGCTGCTCGGGCTGGCGGTGTATCTGGCGGTGTGGATATTCCTGCGCAACGTGTACCAGGCCGTTCTGCGCCGGGGCGCGCTGGAGGCGCGCAGCTATGAGGTGGTGCCCACGGCGCACCTGGTTCACATCAAGCTGGTCAAGCGCTGGAAACGGGCGGCGCTGACGCTGCTGCTGGAAACGGTCTACGAATCGCTGTGGAGCCTGACGATCATCGGCGGCTTCATCAAGCACTATTCCTACTTCCTGGTGCCCTTTATCGTGGCGGAAAACCCGGACGTTCACCCCAGGGAAGCCGTCAACCTTTCCCGGCGCATGATGAACGGCCACAAATGGGAGTGCTTCAAGCTGGAGCTGTCCTATCTGGGCTGGTTTATACTGGGTTTTGTCACCTTCGGCGCGGTGGACGTGCTGTGGGGCGTGCCCTATCGCGTGGCGGCCTATGCCGAATACTATGCCGCCCTGCGCCAACTGGCCAAGGAAAAGGGCATAGAGGGCGTGGAGCGCCTGGACGACGAATGCCTGTTCAAACCGGCGGACGCGGAGACGCTCCATGAGCGCTATGCCGACATCGCCCGGAACGAGGAAATCATACTGGACGACATCGTGGAGCTGCCTCCCGTGAAGCGCCTGTTTGCGCGCAACTTCGGCATCTGGATGGGCACGCTGGCGGAAAAGAAGATCTACGGACGCCAGGAGGGCATGCGCAGGCAGACCCTGGTGGAGCGGCTTGAGATGAACGGCAAGGCCTATCCCAGGCGCATGAACCCGCTGTGGGACAGCACACAATCCAGCATCACCGGCAGGATCAGCTATATGAACCCCTGCACGCTCTGGACGCTGGTGATCGTGTTCTTTTCCTTCTGCATGGTGGGCTGGGTCTGGGAGGTCGCGCTGAATCTGATCCGCTTCGGCCAGTTTTCCAACCGGGGCATGCTGCATGGGCCCTGGCTGCCGATCTATGGCTCAGGCGTGGTGATGATCGCGGTGCTGCTGAACCGCTTCCGGTCCAAGCCCGTGCTGGAGGCGGCGGCCATCGTGGTGCTGTGCGGCTTCGTGGAGTATATGACCTCCTTCATCACCGAGAAGATCACCGGCATGCGCTGGTGGGACTACACGGGCTATTTCCTGAACCTGGACGGAAGGATCTGCGGCGAGGGCCTGGCGGTGTTCATGCTGGGCGGCATGGCCGCGGTCTACCTGCTGGTGCCCGTCATCGACGCGATGACGATGCGCATGAAACCGAAGCTGTTGGTGGGCGTCTGCCTTGCGCTGCTGATATGCTTCACCGGTGACCTTGTATATTCCTGCATCCATCCCAATACCGGCGCGGGCATCACCGACGAGCCGGACATTGTGGATCTGAACTTACAGAGCACGGACGAAAAGACAGCCGACGAATAGGAGGTCATATCAATGAAATCAGATGTCTTTATGGTCAACAGCGACGCCGGGCGCATGGCGGCGGCGCGCTACGCGACGGAGGAGTTTGCCGCCGATCTCGGCCTGGAAAGGCACGACACGCTGCGGCTGAGCCTGCTGGTGGAGGAGACGCTGGGCCTGGTGAAGGGGCTGGTGGACGATTTTTACGGGCGGCTTTGGTTTGAAAGCGAGGGCAGGCGCTGTGAGATTCACCTGGAGGCGACGGCGGATATGAACGCGGACAGGAAGGAGGAGCTGCTCTCCGTGTCAAAAACGGGCAGAAACGCCGCCGCGAAGGGCTTCATGGCCATGGTGCGCGACGTGGTTTCCAGCGCAATGCACAGCTTCGGCCGAACCATGAACGACTATGGCCGCGAGGTGGCGCGGTACGGCGCGGTCAACCCCGCAAGCGTCAGCGGCTTCGCCGTCGACGCCATGGTTCCGATCTGGACGCTGGAGGCTTACCGCGAGGGCCTGGCGGAACAGAGCGTTCAGGACTCGGATGTGGATGAAGCCCGGAACGAGCTGGAAAAATCCATCGTCGGCAAGCTGGCCGACGACGTGATCGTGGGCGTCAAGGGAGATTGTATCGAGCTGGTGATCGTCAAGAATTTTGCCTGACGGTTGGCGCGGAGCATCGACCCACAAATAACCAAAAATTACCTTCCTGAGTTCACGCCGGGTTCATAATTGTTTGATAACATAAGCATACCGGCAAGGCCGGACGCATAATAAAAACCACTGACTCCCGGTCGGCGTAGCGGCAGAGCGCTGCGACGGTTGGGGGTCAGACGATTTTGGGGAAAGCGTACAGGCGGACGATTGTCGCCGAAATCCTGTGACCCTGTCAGGGCCCGCCGGGGAAGCAGGCAAAGGCGATGGTTCGGGCCTTTTGCGGCGGCAATCTGCCGCCATACCCGGCCTTCTGTGACGACTGACCAAATCCCTGCGACTTTCTCCGTCCTTTATTACCCACACATATAAAACACACGCCCTTCCCGCGCCGTCTGTCGCGCGAAAGGGCGTGTGCCGTTATAGCGATTCGCTTATTTTTGCCGTGCTTCACGTCTGCGGCTGTGGATGATCATCACCAGACAGAGCATGAGGCCAATGGCGCAGATGGGGCCGGCGGTCTTGATTGCCGCGACTACGAAGGCGCCGGAGAGAACCTTTGGCGTTATATAGTTGTAGCTGGTGACGGCGACGGTCCGATCGTTGATCTCCTGTTTGTTGAAGGCGTCCAGCATGTTTTCAAAATCGTCCAGAACCGCGTTGCTCTTTGTCACCAACGCGTCGATGTTGCTTTCCAGCACGGCGGTCTGCGCGGCGACTATTTCGGCCCGATCGGATTCAGATTGCGGCTCGGCGGTTTCCGGGGCATCGTCGGCTTCGCTCTGGGCGGCGATGCTGTCTTCATCGCCCTCCAGGTCCGCCAGCTGCTGCTCGTAGGTGATGATCCGGGTGCCAAGGTCCGTGATGTCGTCGGTGACGGACTTGCGCTGGCCGACCAGGGTGTCGTAGGTGACGCTGGCGTTGTTGTCGATCTTGGTCACGCTGTTGCCGCTGCTGACGTAGACGATGCCGTTCTTTTCGTAGGATTCGATCAGCTTGTCCAGCCGGGTGAGGCAGACCTTCTGGCTCTTCTGCTGGTTCTGCAAGTCGCTGATCTCAAAGGTGTATTGACTCTTCAGGCGGTCCAGAGAGCGGGTGAGGCCATTCAGCGTCATATCCGCCCTCAGACGGTCGACATCGGTGGCGATCAGGCTTTCCAGTCGAACGCTGATGTCGTTGAAGCTCACGCCCTCGTATACGAAGGCCGGACGGCGCGCGTACATCTGCATGGCGTATTCGGACAGTATGTTGAAATAGGCCTCGATGATGTCCATCTGCTGGGGGTAGTCGCGCTCGGACAGCTTTGACAGGTCGTCCCGGTCCAGGCCGTTGGCATAGGCCTTGGCAAAGAAGGTCTTGTAGGAGGCTACGATGGCCTTCAACAGGGTCTCGAGCTGGTCCTGGGGCATTGATTTGTCAAAGTCGTTGTACAGCTCGACGTTATAGGTGGTCGCGTGGTAATTGGAGACGGAGGCCTCGTGGTTGGTGTTGAAATTGAGCAGGGATTCATAGCTGCTGACCTTCCCGACGAAATCGTCCGGATAGACGCCGCGGGTCACGAGGGATTCCTGAAGCTGCTCGACGGTGTATTTTTCATTCATGCCGCACTCCGTCAGGGCATTGGTCAGCACCTCCTCGGAGGTAATGTCGGAGAGGTTGAACATCGAACCGTTGGGGGCGATGCCGTCCGCGGCGCCCTCAAAGTTGAATTCTATGGTGGCCGTCGCGTAGGTGGGATCAGGGTTGCCGAAAAACTGAACGCAGGTCAGAACAAGGCCGCCGATGCAGAAGAGCAGCAATATGGCGATGCTGTTGCGCAGCCAGTGGGTCTTTTTCGTTTTCATTGTTTTGCAGCCTCCTCTCCGTCGACCGTTTCACGCTTTTTGCCCTTGAACTCCGGCAAAAGCGCGGCCAGGAACCAAATGCCGAAACCGATGACGAGGCCGGCGAAAATGCCGATGATCAGCTTTTTCATCGCGCCGACGATGAAGTTCACGGCTTTGCCCTCCGCCGAGGAATGCTCCAGGTAGGTGGTGTAGAACGCGCTGGTCGTGATCTCCTTCAACTGGGAATTGACCCTGTCATAGCATTTTGTACAGCTGGCGAGAATCCGCTCAAGCTCTTCGTCATAGGCCTGGGTATCGGCCTGTCCGGCGTTTTCGGTCATCTGGCGGATCTTTTCGTTCAGATTGGCGATGGCGGTTTCCAGCTCGGTGGCCTGACTGTAATTCTGAGCCTGTTCGAGGACCAGTTTATTGTAGTAATTGGTCGCGGCGGTGGTGGATTTGGTGGCGTCGCTGTCCTGCATGGAGATGAGTATCTCATCGTTTTTATAGCCATCCAGCAGGCTCTGGGTATTGGCGATCTTTTCGTTGATATGGTCCAGATCAGTTTGGGCGTTGCGAAGCTGATACTGCAGGTTCATCTGCATGGCGACGGGATTTCTGGCGATGCCGTTGCCGAGAATGCAGGCGTACAGGTAATCCACGTCGACGCGCTTGACCTGCTGCAGGTGCTCCATCAGGTCGTTGAGGGAAAGCCCCGTGCGCCACGAGCGATAGGCCTTTGCGGTATCCGATTTGTTATTGCAATAGTCGTAAAGGTTGTCGATGGACGTGCGAAGCTGGTCCAGCGTCTCCGGCAGATCCAGCGTCTGCGCATTGATGAGGGAGAATTCGTTGGCCGGAAGGGTGTTGTCGGCGTAGGTCAGGGCCAGATAGTCGTTGTAGGCATCGAGGGTTCGATCCAGTATCAGGCGCAGCTCGTTGCTGGTCAGGTAATACTTGACGTTGGAATCCTCGTCGCCGAAGCCGTTGGTGAGGGTGACGACGAACTGGTTCTCGTAGATCAGCTGGATGTCCTGAATCTGGTCATATGCGGACGAGTTTTTATCCTGCAGCATGCTGGCGGCGATCTCCTGCTTGCGCCGGCTGTCCTCTGTGAGGATCTTCTCGATTTTGATGTTGCTGCTGAGGTTGGCCAGCGTGACGGGCTGGGAAAGCCGCAGGCCGCTGATGGCCGATTGCAGCACATAGGAGGATGTGATCTGCCCCAGATCCAGTTCGGAGCCGTCGGGGGCGGTCAGGTCGGGAACCTGTACTGTGCGGGGTATGGTTTCATCCTCGAGCAGCGAGGGAGTGTACTTGATATTCTTCGTCGGATCAAGCAGCGGATTGGGTATCTCGTAATCCAGCGTGACGACGGAAGAAACCGAAAGCGGCGGCTCGGTGAACTGATACCACAGCAGCGACGCGCAGATGCCGGCCACCAGGCACAGCAGCAGCACCCATGCGTAAATTTTCTTCAGTCTCTTGAAGTTTTGATAGACATGGCCGAGGTCGACGTAATCGTCGCTGCCACGGGGGTTGTTCAGGACGAGGTTGATGCGCGTGTCCTTGTCAATGTGCGCGGATTTATCGTTTCCGCGTTCGTTTGTGTCCAATCCATTTCCCTCCGTTCCGAAGTGTGTATAAATCACCGTTCCCATTATAACATGGAGGCGTCGAAAAGGCAACCTTCGGGAGAATTCTGAACTCAAATGTAAGAAATTGTTAGCACTGGCGCCACACGAAGCGCTCGGGGGATCAGCCGGCGACGCGCCTTCTGAGCATATCGCCGGGCTGCAAATCCTCCGGCGCGTCCATGTCGAAAAGCGTCATGGGTTCCACGACGCGGGTAAGCGGCGCGCCCGTCGGGCTGGTCAGCCCCTCGACGACGAACGACTGTCCCAGACTGCCGGGAGCGAGGATCTCCACAAGGTCGCCCTGTTCTATGCGGTTGCGCAGCTCCACCCGCGTCCGTCCGCCGTCAAGCCGCGCCACGACGGTGCCCACGAACGTGCAATCCTGGCGATAGACCCCGTCGTCCGGCGCGTGGTGCTTCATTTCGCCGAAATAGAAGCCCGAGGCATAGGCCCTGTGGCTGACGGCGTCCAGCTCCCGCTGGAGCAGCGCCAGGGTCTTCCCGTCGATCGGGCCCTTCTTCAGGCCGTCCAGGCGCAGGCGGTAGGCGTTTGTCACTGTGGCCACGTAATAGGGGGACTTCATGCGCCCCTCGATCTTGAAGGACGTGACCCCGGCGTCGGCGATCTGATCCAGAAAGCCCATGCAGTTCAGGTCGTATGCGCTGAGTATGGTCGTGCCCCGCTCGTCCTCCTCCACGGGGAAGTACTCGCCGGGCCGCTTCTCCTCCATCAGGGCATAGCGCCAGCGGCAGGACTGGGTACACGCGCCCCGGTTTGCGCTGCGTCCGGTGAGGTAGGCGCTGATCATGCACCGGCCCGACCAGGCCATGCACATCGCGCCGTGCACGAAGGCCTCGAGCTCCAAGCCGGCGGGGGTACGCTCGCGCAGCTGGCGGATCTGCGCCAGGGTCATCTCCCGGGCCAGCACCACGCGGCTGGCCCCCATGTCGTACCAGGCCGTGGCTGCGGCGCAGTTCATGCAGTTGGCCTGGGTGCTGACGTGGATGGGCAGGCCGGGCGCGGCCCTGCGCATGACGGCGACGGCCCCCATGTCGGCGACGATGGCCGCGTCGATGCCCAGCGCGAAAAGACCCTGGGCATAGTCGCCCAGGGCTTCCAGCTCATCGTTGGTGGGGAAGGCGTTGACGGTCACATACAGCCTGCGCCCCAGGGCGTGGGTCTCCTTTGCGGCCTGCGCCAGCGCGTCCATGGAAAAGCCCGCGTTCGCGGCGCGCAGCTGCAGCATCGGGCCGCCCACGTACACGGCGTCCGCGCCGAAGCGCAGCGCCGCCCGCAGGCATTCCATGTCCCCGGCAGGGGCCAGCAATTCAAGGCTTGGCATGGGCAAGGCTCCTTCGCGACGTCTTTTTAGGGGTGTACTTCTGAACGCGGAAAGGTATCGGCGGGGCGGCTATTCCTCGTCGTCCTCCGGAATATAGGTCACGTCATCCCAGTTTTCCGGGCGCAGGCCGATGTTCGTGCGCGCGCCCTTGATCCGCGGGTTCAGATAGGTTTCGCACAGCCAGTTGGCGTAGGAGACGGTGATCAGCTTGTTGAAGGCCACCATGAAGGTCAGGTACAGCGCGGTCACGACCAGCAGTATCTGCATCTGTATGCTCGGAATCAGCACCATCAGCCCGTAGGCCAGGGCGGGCAGTAACAGCGTTGCCAGCTTGATCAGCAGCGCGTAGGGCAGCTTCGCCACGGTCATCAGCAATGAATTGCGGATCACGTCGCGGGTCCTCAGCCTGTAGGTGACCAGCATGGGGTAGGCCAGCATGCTCGCCAGCGTCCACAGCACGCTCATCAGCAGCACCATGGCCGCAGGCAGCATGAAGATCAGGTTCTGCTTCATCATGCCGCCGTAGAAGCGCCAGCAGGTCACCGCCAGGAAGGGCATCAAGCCGTCGATCAACGAGATCACCAGCGCCTGCTTCCAGTTGTCCCTGAGGGCGTCCTTGAAATCGCTGAGCACGAAGCTGTGTTCGTCGCGGGCCCAGTTGCGCAGCACGTAGGTGACGCCCGCGTTGAAGGGGCCCGTGATCGCGATGCAGGGCGCGAGCACCAGAAGCCAGGTGTTCAAAAGCCCTCCCACGTCGCCGGGGACCGCGCCCGGTTCGGCGTTCAGCAGGTTGTACAGCGCGAGAATATTGATAAACGTCCACACGATGGCGGGGATCCAGGCGATCATGTACAGCAGGTTCACCCCGAACAGGCTGCTCCAGCGTACCTTGAGCACCTCGCCGAACAGCGCCAGCCGGTTCTTGGGCATGTCGGCCACGGTAAAATCGCCCTTGCCCTGCTTGCCGTAAAAATAATTGTTCATCAAATCGCGTATGGCCATAGACTACCTCCACCTGTGTCGCATATATAATGTAGCGCCTGCGCTTACTCTGTACAGTATACACGCCTGAGGCCCGATTTGCAATAAGCAAACATTAAAAATGACGATAATTGGACATCCGTATTGCAATTTGGACAAAATAGGGCTATAATAAACGGGTAATGCCCTGTAAAATGCATCATTTTTGCCGGTTGCCGCCCCTTGGGGGCGGAGACCGGAGAGGGAGGCTGTATTCGTGCGACCCACGATCATGAGGATTTCCACCGACGCCGTCGCGTCCAACGCCAGGGCGATCCGTGCCCACATTCCCAAGGGCGTGCGCATGATGTGCGTCGTCAAGGCCGACGCCTACGGCCATGACAGCGTTCAGACGGCGAAAAAGCTGCTGAGCGCCGGGGCGGACGCCTTCGCCGTGGCGATCGTGGAGGAGGCCGAGACGCTTCGAAGCGCGGGCATTGAATGTATGATACTAGTGCTTGGCGGCGCGGGGGAGGCCTCGCTGCGCCGGACTGTGCGCGCCGGGGTGTCCCAGGCGGTGTATACGCCCCGCATGCTGGATGTTTTGCAGGACGAGGCCGTGCGCTGCGGCAGGCGGTCCAGGGCGCATCTGGCGATCGACACGGGCATGTCCCGCATCGGCGTAAAGGGCGAGGACGACCTTCGCGCCGTGCTGGCCTGGTGGCGGCGTTGCCCGGACGTGGACATGGAGGGCGTATTCACCCACTTTTGCGTCGCGGACGTCGATCCCGCCTTTACTGCGGAGCAAAACCGCTGCTTTGCCCGGTCGCTGACGCTGATCCGCGAGGCGGGCCACAGGCCGCTCGCCCATGCCGCAGCGTCCACGGCCATGCTGGACCCGGCGCTGCAATACGACATGGTGCGCCCCGGCATCGTGCTCTACGGCAGCTGTGTGCCGGAGTTGGCGGACGAACTGACCTGGGCCCAGACGCTCGCAACCCGGCCCATCCGCCTGCAATGGATCGGCGCGGGGGAGACGGTGGGCTATGGCCGCACGTTCACGGCCCAAAGGGACACGCTGGTGATGACGCTGCCCATCGGCTACGGCGACGGCTATCCCCGCATACTGAGCAACCGGGCCTCCGTGCTGGTGCGCGGGCGGCGGGCGCCGCTGATCGGGCGGGTGTGCATGGACATGATGATGGCGGATGTCACCGACATTCCCGAAGTGGATCTGGAGGACGAAGTCATTCTGATGGGCCGCCAGGGGGATGAGCGCATCACCCCCGATGAGCTTGCGGAACTGGCGGAGACGATCCCCTACGAGATCATGCTGGGCTTCAGCCCCCGGATTCCCGTGGAGACAGTCGATTGAAGCGCGGGGTGTGACGTATGAGTATCAAGGACATGTGGCGATCCAACGCCACCACGCTGGCCATGCTGATCGTGCTGAACCTGGCCATGTTTACGCTGGGCACCACGCCCTGGACGGTGCTGGGGCTGATCTGCCTGGCAGGGGCGCTTTTTCTGTCCTTCCGACAGGGCATGGCCTTCGGCCATGAGGCATGCTGCATTTTGCAGACGGTGGCGCGGGCCCGGGACCCGCAAAGCCCCTCCTATGGCCAGGTGGACGAAAAGGTGCAGCGACGCGCCTGGGATGTGTCCACGGGCGTGAAGGGCGTTTTGCTCTCGGCGCTGATCCCCTATGTGGCAGGCTGCCTGTATATCGTGCTGTCGCTGCTGAAGGCGCATCCGGCGGACGTCGTCATGCGGCTGGTGTCCTGGGTATTGGCGCTGCCCTTCTGGCCGGCGATGCTGCCCTTCAGCCAGACCTTCGACCGCCTGACGGGGCCCGTGGCTGCGGTGTTGATGATATCGCCCTTCGTGCTGCCGCTATGCACCTTCGCGGGGTATATGCAGGGGCCCAGGCTGTGGGCAAAATCGGAAAAGGCCATGGCCGAGGGCAAGCGTCGGGCAAAGGCAAAATCGCGGGTGGGGCGAAAAAAATCGGCGCCGAAAGCCCAACGACCCGAAATTTGATATTTTTTCGAAAAACCGATTGCAAATATTGCGCAATTATGATACAATTAAGGCAATATCATAGGTGAAGCTATGCGTATAATAGCCGGAGAGGCCAAGGGAAGGTCGCTGTTTGCGCCCCCAGGGGATAATACGCGCCCGACCTCGGACAAAATCAGGGGCGCGCTGTTCAACATCATCGGTTCCCGCGTGCTGGATTCGCGGGTGCTGGATCTGTTCGGCGGCAGCGGCGCTATGGCGCTGGAAGCGCTCAGCCGGGGGGCGGAATGCGCCGTCGTCGTGGACAATTCCCGCCAGGCCTGGCAGGTTATCGACCGGAACGCGCGCAACGTGCTGAAGGACGATTTTGAATTTCGCATAGATATACTCAATCAGGATTATCGCAGCGCCATTGCAGCGCTGGAGGGCCGGATATTCGATCTTGTATTTTTGGATCCGCCGTACCGCATGGCGCAAGCCTATGGCGACGCGATTGCGCGGCTGCTGGCTGGTGACATGCTTGCGCCGGGCTGCCTGATTGTCATGGAGCGCCGCAAGGACGTCCAGGCGCCGCTGCCCCGCGCCGTAAGGGTATTCGATACCCGGCAATACGGCGACACGGCGGTGGATTTTGCGGAGATCAGCGCCGTGAATGCCGACGGCTGAGACAGTTGCATTAACATGGATTAAACCGGAAGACCCGGGCAGAATAAGCTGCATCAGGCGGCGGCCGGGTGCGGAAAGGAAGGGCTAAACGATGGATCGCGAGCAGGACAAGTTTTACGAGGAAGAAGCGCAGGGTACCCGCGAAAATCAGCAGACCCGTCAGATGGACGAAGTCAACGACATGCGCTATTTCCTCGAACTCCTCAAGCATATTCGCGCGGCGATCAACTCGGGCACCAGTGTGCCGCTGACCGGGAAGAAGATCATCGACGCTGAAAAATGCCTGATGATTATCGACGATATGGAAAAAAACCTGCCTGACGCCGTGCAGTACGGTCTTCAGATGTATTCTGAACAGGAGCGCATCATGAACGAGGCCGAGACCAAGGCCATGAACCGCATCAGCTCTGCCGAGATGCGGGTCAACGCCGCGCTCGAACGGGCCAGGGAGGATGCCGAGCAGCGCGTGTTGGACGCGGAAAACGAGGCCCGCGCCATATTGGAGGATGCCCAGGAGCGCGCCGATCACATGATCGACGAGAGCGAGATACTGCGCCAGGCCCGGGAGGAGGCCCGCATCATCAAGAACGACGCCCGGGTGGAGGCCAGCGAGGTTCGCCTGAAGGCCCAGCACGACGCTTACCAGCTGCTCTCCTCGGTGGAGGACGAGCTGACCGAGGCCTGTAAGAACATTCGCCGCCGCCGCGCCGAGCTGGGCGACGAGAGCGAATAAGGCAGCAAACAAAATAAACGCAGCGGGAGACCCCGAAAGGGGTCTCCCGCTGCGTCAGACCGCTGACAAAGGCCGCAAACGCAGAAAATCCTTCCGATCAAAGAAGAGAGGAAGAATTTTCTGCTTGCTGTGTTGGCGTCGTCTTCAAAATGCGGTCATTTACGGCGGAGACCCCGAAGGGGGTCTCCCGTTGCGTCAGAGGCATTTATTATTACAGCCCCCTTCGATACTTCCCACAGGTGTGCCGGGGAGGGCTGAATCATTACGACAACCGCACGCCCACGCCCATTCCCAGGGGTAGGGCCATATCGGTTTCGGGGCGTATGCGCACGGTGTACTTGTCGGATTTGGCAATGGCGGAGATTTCCACCACCGTTCCCTCGATGGCGTCCTCGTCCTCCTGTCCCGCAAGGGTCAACAGGGCGGCGTCGCCCACCGCAATCTGCGCGGCGTCGGCCTCGTCCAGCTGGATCTCCACGCCGATCTCCCCGTCGGGAACCAGCTCCGCCACGGCCTGATCCTTTCCGACGGAATCTCCGGCGTGGCAGGACAGCGCCGTGATGATCCCGTCGATCGGCGCGGGGATCTCGCCGCCGTTCACCTCGAAGAGCAGCTGTCCGCGCTCCACCTCGTCGCCCGCGGCGACGATCAGCCGGGTCAGCGTTCCGCTGGCTTCATAAGTCTGGGTGTCGCTGACGACCACGGTGCCGATGCCCACGCGCTGGGCGGCGGTGAAATCCGCGTCGCGGTACAGGTAGACCGTCTCGCCGAGGTACAGCTCGCCGCCCAGGGTCAATACCCGGTATTCCGAACCGTCGATCTGGGTGACGACGCCCACGGCGCGGTGGCTGCCGTCCGTCGTGCACTTCACGTAGACCGTTTCGCCGCTGTGTACCAGCGTGGCGGCGGCGCTCTGATAGGCCTTCTCCACGGTGCAGTAGACGGTGTAGCGCTCCTTCGGCATGATCTCCAGCACCGTGCCGCCGACGCTGTCGCCGACATCTGCGTTCACCAGGGAAACCGTGCCGTCCTGGCAGGAAAAGGTTCTTTCGGAACGCAGCCGGAAGAGCGCCTCGCCCGCCGCCACCCGCTGGCCCTCGAGCGCTCGAACCGCCTCGATCGTGCCGTCGGCCTCCGCGCAGACGGTCACGGTGCTGAGCGCCGCGGTCTTGCCCTCGTAATACTCAGCCAGGGCGACGGAGGAGAAGCTAAACAGCGCCGCCAGCAGAACACACCATCGTTTCAGCACTTACATCACCTTCCATTGGAATCAGCTCGTCCCCGGCGCCGAGGCGGTAGATGCCCCCGGCGACCGCTATAATTATTCCTGCGTCGCTGACCTGATAATTGTAGTCGGCGGAGACAAAGCCCTCGCCCCGCAGCCGGGCGTAGGCGTTGCCCCGCAGCGCCTGAACCGTGGCCAGCTCCGCGCGGCCTGTCCCTGCGCACAGCACGAGCCTGTCGATGCCGCTGGCGGACAGTATCTTCAGCGCGCGCCCGTTCACCGTCCAGGTTTTGCCAGCTTCGGCGGAAAGCGTCAGCGTGTCGCCCTCAATGCTGCCGGTGAAGGCGGTGGCGCCGCCGTCCAGCACAATGCCGAGGGGCGTGCCGCCCAGGACCAGCTCGGTCATGGCGCTGCCTGTGTCCAGCGTCAGCGCCACGGTGCCGTAGATGCGCATGTCGCGGGTGCCGGAGGTATGGGTGCTGACCAGCGCCTCGCCGGGCGTGACGCGGAAGCCCTGCTCCGCCTCGGGTGCGCCGCCCTGAGCGCCGCCCTGCCTGGACGTGCCGCCCTTGGGCATGCCGCCCTGGGAGGGCTGATCTTCGGGCTTCTGCCCGGCGTCGTCGATTTTAAAGACCAGCTCGGCCCGGGCCACGGCCTGGTCGCCCATCAGGGCCTCCACCGTAAGGGTATACTGTCCGGGGGAGAGCTTGTCGAGGGGGAGCGTCAGCGCGGTATCGGTGGTCTCGGCGCTGTAGACATCGCCGGAGACGGCGACCCGGTACTTCTCGCATACTGACTGGTATTGCCAGGCGAATGTCAGCGATTTCACCTTTGCGGGGTCGATGACATAGACGCCGTCGGTGGGCGCAAGCCCCTTGGGGTCGGTGATCGAAAGGGTCAATGCCTCCGCCCGGATGACTTCAAACGCAAGCTCTGCCCGGGCGATTTCAGTATCGGCCCTGAGCGCGGCGACTTCGAGGGTATAGCGCCCTGCGGCGAGCCCTTCGAGGGGAAGCGTCAGCGCGGTATCGGCGGTCGTGCCGCTGTAGACGCCGCCGGAAACGCTGAGGGCATAGCTGTCGCAGGCATCGCTGCATTCCCAGGCGAAGGTCAGCGCATCGTTTTCGGCGGCGTCGACCTGGTACGCGCCGTCGGTGATGGGCAGGCCCTGGGGCGCGGCGACTGTCATCGACAGGCGCGCCTCTTCCCCCGGCGCTTCCCCAGGCGTGGCGATTTCAAAGCTCAGCTTGGCCGATGCGGCCTTTTTCCGTCCGCCAGCGCCGTAACCGTGGCGGTGTAGCCGCCGTCAGCCAGCCCGGCGAGGGGCAGCGTCAGATTCGTGTCCTTTGTGGAGGCGCTGTAAGCTCCGCCGGACACCCTGACCCTGTACCCGTCGCATGCGCCGTCGCAATCCCAGACGAGGCTCAGCGCGCTGGCCTGGGTCGGGTCGATGCGGTACGCGCCGTTGACAATGGACAGGCCCGGCATGCCGATGATGGAGAGCGTGAGGCGGGTTTCCTGCGCTTTGCCTGCGTTGGATACCTCCGGGCCGGCCGACGCTTCCAAATCAGGGCTTCCGTTCGCGTCCACCGGCGTGACTTGAATGTCCGGGTCGATTTCCACATTCGAGAGCTCCAAGTCGATCCCGGTGTCCAGCGCAATCCCGTCCTCCGATGCCTGCGGCGCGCTCTGCGGGTCCGCAGCGGGCGCATCCTGATCGCCCTGGGGCTCCTGCACGGCTGCTTCGACGATGGCTTCCTCGGACTGCTGAATCTGAGTGTCGCTGTCGGGGGGTGTCTGATCGTCGGATTGCGATGCCTGAGCGATTTCGTCAACGGGTGTTTCATCCGCGATCTGCGCCACATGAACAACGTCGCCGCCGGACACATCCCCGACGGGGGCTTCGCCTTCGCACTGCTGTTCCTGAACGATTTCACCTGCAGGCACTTCGATTTCGCTTTGCGACGCCTGAGGGGCGTCATCGGTGGATGCATCGTCAGAGGGGGCTTCGTCGTCTGCCTGCGGCTCCTGAACGGTTTCATCGGCGGGGGCTTGGCTTTCCTCCTGTTGTTCTTGCACGGTGCCATCGGCGGTGGCTTGGCTTTCGTCTTGATGCTCCTGCACAGTGTCCTCAGCAGGGGCTTCGCTTTCGTCCTGTTGCTCCTGCACAGTGTCCTCAGCAGGGGCTTCTACTTCGTCCTGTTGTTCCTGCACAGTGTCCTCAGCAGGGGTTTCGCTTTCGTCCTGTTGTTCCTGCACAGTGTCCTCAGCAGGGGCTTCGCCTTCTTCCTGTTGCTCCTGAACGATTTCATCACCAGGCGCTTGGCTTTCTTCCTGTTGCTCCTGCACAGTGTCCTCAGCAGGGGCTTCGCTTTTTTCCTGTTGCTCCTGCACAGTGTCGTCGGCGGGGGCTTGGCTTTCTTCCTGTTGCTCTTGAACAGTGTCGTCGGTAGAGGCTTCGCCTTCTTCCTGATGTTCTTGCACGGTGTCATCAGCAGGGGCTTGGCTTTCGTCCTGTTGTTCTTGTACGGTGTCATCGGCAAGGGCTTGGCTTTTGTCCTGCTGCGCCTGAACGATTTCGTCATCAGGCGCTTGGCTTTCGTCCTGCTGCGCCTGAACGATTTCCTCAGAGGGGGCTTCGCCTTCGACCTGCGGCTCCTGAACGGTGGTTTCGGCAGCTCCGGCCCCGGCGGCTTCCTGTGCATCGTCGTTTGCCTTTTGCCCGGAGGGGACGATCTGGAAGCTCAGGCTTTTCTTTGCGACGGTCTTGCCGTCGCGGACGGCCTTGACGGTCGCGGTGTACTTGCCTTCGGGAAGGGAACCCACGGACAGCTTCACGGAGGTCTTGGTCGTCGTGTCGCTGTAGACGCCGCCGGAAACGCTGACCTCATAGCTGTCGCAGGTGCCCTTGCAGGACCAGGCGAGCTTCAGCGTCCTGACCTCGGCGGGATCCACCTGATACGCGCCGTTTGCCTTGGCCAGACCGTCTGGACTGGCGATGGAGAGGGTGAGCTTGACTTCCTTTTCCGACTGGGCCTCTTTTTCTTCCTTCTGCTGTTCGGCCTTCTTGTCGGAGGCCTTTGCCGCCTCTGCCTTTTTATCTTCCTTACCGGAGGCCTTGGCCTGTTCTTCCTGTTCGGCCTTCTTGTCGGATGCCTTTGTTGCCTCTGCCTTTTTATCCTCCTTATCAGAGGTTTTGGCCTGTTCTTCCTGTTCGGCTTTCTTGTCGGATGCCTTTGACGCCTTTTCCTTCTGGCTCTCCTTTTTGGAGGCCTTCTTCGACGCCGCCTTCCCGCTGGCGGAGGCTTCGCTGGTCGCCTGGGCGGAAGCCTTGGCGCCGCCTGCCGCGTCGCCGCTGGCAAGGGCTTCGCTCAGCGTCGTACACAGCATCAGCGCGCCGGCCATGGCGAGGGACAGCAGGCGCTTAATCCTGCGCATCTTCGCTCACCTCTTCGCCGCCCTCCGCATCCTGGTCGGCTTCGGCATACGCCGCGTCCAGGGTCGTGATCACCGCGCTCATGCCGTAGCGGGTGTTTTCGTCGGGCGTAAAATCGACGTATACGGTATAGGTGACGGTGTCGCTGGCCTCGGTCTCGGAGCTCATGGCGTCGCCGGAGCTCTCATTGCTGTCCGCAATCGCCGAGATCATGGTGATCGTGCCCTCATAGGTCACGTCCTCGTCCTGGTTCCACAGCAGCTCGATGCTCACCGGATCGCCGACGGCGATGGATGCGAGGTTGGCCTCCTCGATCTGCGCCTCGATGCGCATGGAGCCCTCGGGATAGAGCGCGGCCACGACGCTGTCCTTCTGGATCGCGCTGCCCTGCTGGGCGTCGATCCGGCTTATGGTGCCCTCCACGCCGGCGGTGATGTCGCTGCCCGACATGTACAGGCCGTTGAAGCTGCCGTCCAGGGTCTCGAACAGCAGGTCGCCCCGCTGCACGCTGTCGCCCTCGGCCACAGCGAAGGCCACGATGCTGCCGGTGCTGGTCACTGCGGTGGGGTTGGTGCGGCTCAGCTTGCCCCGGCCGATGCGCTTGGTGGAGATGGCCTTTTCGCCGCGGTAGACGTTCACGGTCTCGCCCACCAGGAATTCGCCGGAGGTCACCCGGACGGTGTAATCGGTGCCCTCGATGGCGGTGATCACGCCGGTACCGGTGTGCTTGCCGTCGGAATAGCAGCTGAGGCATACGTCTTCGCCCACGTGGACGAACTTGGTGGCCGTGGAGTTGTAGGCGTTGTCGGTGGACGCGGCGATGCTGTAGACGCTCTCGCCCTCGATGTACATCACCGCGCCGTATTTGTTGGCGACGGTCTCGGCGTTGTCGCCCGGCTGGCCGAAGATGCCGGTCACGACGCCGCTCTCCTCGGCGTATACCTTCGCGGTGGACAGGCTGACGATGACGTCGTCCGCCCCGACCTTCTGCCCCGCCTCCACGTTCACCCTGGCCACCGTGCCGCCGATGGGGGCGTAGACCTCGCAGGTTTCACCGGCGGCGACGGTGCCGTTGAAGGTGATGGTATCCGCCAGGGCGCAGGGGGAGAGCAGGACGGCAGCGGCGGTAAGGGCGGTCAGAATGCGCTTGGAGTGGAACTTCATGGGGATAACCTCCTTTTATATTTGTTGTCGTGGTGTTATGCGGAACGCAGGGCGTCAATCGGGTTCAGCTTGCTGGCCTTGCGCGCAGGCGCCCAGCCGAAGATGATGCCCACGGCGGCGGAGAAGCCCGCGCCGAGCACGATGGCGAACACCGATATGGCGAAATCGGTATCCATGACCTTCGACAGTATCAGCGAAAGCAGCAGCCCCAGCAGTATGCCCGCTATGCCGCCGATGACGGACAGCAGGAAGGATTCGATCAAAAACTGCATCTGAATCTGCCAGGGAATCGCGCCCAGCGCCTTTTTCAGGCCGATTTCGACGGTGCGCTCGGTGACGGTGGTGAGCATCATGTTCATGATGCCGATGCCGCCTACCACCAGCGCGATGGAGGCGATGCCGGCCAGCAGCGCCGAGACCATGTTCAGCATGTTCTTCATGGTGTCCTCGATGGAGGACATGTCCATGATCTCGTAGCAGTCCTCCTCGTAGCTGAACATCTCGTCCAGCTTCGCCTCAAGGACATCGGTGGCGGTTTCGGTATTCCAGCCCTCTGCGAGATAAGCCGTAAAGGATGTCACCACGCTGGTGTTGTTCATCTTCATGGCGGTGGTGTAGGGAACGAGGATATCCGGGCTGCCGTTCATCATGCCGGCGATGCTGGAATCGCTGTTCTCCTTCAGCAGGCCGACCACCAGGAAGGGTATGCCGTTCACGTACAGGCTCTCGCCGATGGGATCGACGCCGTAGAAGAATGTCTCCACCATGTCCGGGCTGATGAGGCATACGAAGGTCATGTTGTCCTCGTCGGTGACGTTGATGGTCCGGCCCCGGGTGAGGATGTCCCCGTTCTGGCGGAAGTAATAGGCGTTCTTGCCGGATACGGATATCCTGGTTTCGTAATTGCCGCCCCGGGAGACCCTTGCGCTGAGGGACACGTTGGGAGTGATGCCCTCCACGGCGTCCAGGGTCGTCAGTTCCTCCAAATCCCCGGTGGTCATGCCGCTCTTCAGGTCGCTGCCGGAGACGGTGACCGTCAGCGTGCCCGCGCCCATGCTGGAAAAGGAGCTGGACAGGGAGCCGGAAAAGCCGTTGACCGTGGTGATCAGGGCGATGACCGCCGCCACGCCGATCAGTATGCCCAGCACCGTCAGGAAGGATCGGGCGCGGTTGCTCAGTATATTGGCGAGGGACATCCGGAAGCATTCGCCGATCATCATGAGCGTGGAACGGATGGATTTAAGCATCGTTTGCGCTGCCTCCCTCCGTGTCGGCTGCCCCACGGCTTCGCCGCGTCGCAGCTACGCGCCCGCACAGCCATCCGCCTGCGGCGGTGTGCTGGGCGCCAGTCGGCAGCGCTGCCGAGGCTATACCGAAAATGTTATGCATCGTTTGCGCTGCCTCCCTCCGTGTCGGCTGCCCCACGGCTTCGCCGCGTCGCAGCTACGCGCCTGCACAGCCATCCGCCTGCGGCGGTGTGCTGGGCGCCAGTCGGCAGCGCTGCCGAGGCTATACCGAAAATGCTAAGCATCGTTTGCGCTGCCTCCCTCCGTTAATTCCCCGTCGATGATGTGCACGACCCGGCGGGCGTTCTTCGCGATGTTCATGTCGTGGGTGATCATGATGATGGTGCGGCCCTCTTCATTCAGCGCCCGGAACAGCACCATCACCTGTCTGCCGGTCTTCTGGTCCAGCGCGCCGGTGGGCTCGTCCGCCAGCAGCAGCGTGGGGTTGTTCGCCAGGGCCCGGGCGATGGCCACCCGCTGCTGCTGGCCGCCGGAGAGCTGGTTGGGATAGTGGTTCATCCGGTCGGAAAGGCCCACCCGGTCCAGCAGGTCCCGGGCGCGCCTGCGGCGCTCCTTCGGGCCGACGCCCGCGTAGATCAGCGGCAGCTCCACGTTTTTCTGGGCCGTCAGCCTGGGCAGGAGCTGTGAATTCTGAAACACAAATCCGATCTCCTCGCTGCGCAGCCGGGCCAGCTCCGCCTCCGTCAGCTCGTCCACCAGGCGTCCGTGCAGCGTGTAGCGACCGGAGGTAGCCACGTCCAGGCACCCGATGATGTTCATCAGCGTGCTCTTGCCGCTGCCCGAGGGGCCGAGCACGGAAAGGTATTCGCCCTCTTCGATATTCAGGTCGATGTCCTTGAGGATGTGCGCCCGTTCCTCGCCCATCTGATAGAACTTGTTGATCTTCTCCATGCGGAAGAACGGGCCTTCCCCGGATGTATGCTCTGTCATCATCGTATCCATATCAGTTGCTCCTGCCGGAACCGTTGGTGCCTGGGCTGCCGGGTCCGTTGCCGCTTCCGAAGCTGGGCCGCTCGCCGCTTCCGAAGCTGGGCCGCTCGCCGCTTCCGTAATTCGAGTTGTTGCCCCGGTTAAAGCCGCCTGCGCCGGGACCGCCCTGGGGCGCGTTGAACCGCTGTCCGCCGAACAGGCTGCCGAACAGGCTGCGGGAGGTGGTTTCCTCGGCCTTGGCTTCCGCAAATACCTCGTCGCCGTCGGCGAGGCCCTCGGTGATTTCGATGTAATTGCCGTTGGACACGCCCGTGGCGATGTTCTTCTGCTCCAATTCTCCCGCCGCGTTCTTCATCCAGACGAAGGCCCGGTTGGTGAAGTCGAAGCTGACGGCGTCCACCTTCAGTATGACGACGTCCTTCGCCTCCTCCTGGGTGATGCTCACCGTGACCTGCATGCCCGGCAGCACGGTGGGGTCGTCCACATCCACGTAGGCCGTGGCGGTGTAATAGGCCACGTTGCCCTCCGAAGCCGAGATGTAATCGATGGCGTCCACAGTCGTCTCAAACTGCTTTTCCAGTGCGGTGACCGTCACCTTGCAGGCCTGGCCGACGCTCACGTCGCTGATGTCGTACTCGTCCACGCGGAAGCTGACCAGCATGTGCCTGAAGTCGGCCAGCTGGACAAGCTCGGTGCCGGGCGTGACCTCGTCGCCCTCCCTGACGCTGACTTTGTTCACCCGACCGGCGAAGTCCGCCGTGACGGTTTCGCCGTTGGACAGGCGCAGCAGCTTCGCGCCCTCTTCAACTTCTGTGCCCACGGGCGCGTAGATCGTCTTGACCGTGCCGGACGAACCGGCGGTATAGGTGGCGCTGTCTACCAGGCTCAGGTTGCCGCTGAAGGAAAGCGCGTTGGATATGCTGCCGGTGGTGGCGGTATAGCTGTCGTAGGTGACGGTGTATTCCGCCTTCAGCGAGCTGTAGGCGAAGTACCCGATACCGGCGATCAAAAGAAGCAGGATCAGGAGCAATATGATCCTTTTGACGATGCGCTTCTTTTTGGGCCTGGGCGCGCTCTGCATATTTATCATCCGCCTTTCATGGGTTTGCAGTTATTGGGTTTGCAATTAATCGTTTTCCCCTTGAATGTAAGCATTATATAGGGCATACTTAAATCGAAAGTCAGAAAGGACGATGTTCTTGTGTAAATAAAATGTTAATACCGGAAGGGCTTAACTTCAATTAAGCTACGGCTGATATTATCCAAACAGAACAAAAGGAATGTGTTTCGGGAGGGATTTGCGTGAGACTGCTGCTTGCCGAGGACGAGGCGTCGCTGTCCAGGGCGATCGTCGCGATATTAAAGAAGAACAATTACGAAGCCGACGCCGTGTACGACGGCGAGGCAGCGCTGGACTGGCTGGCCTCCAACAACTACGACGGCGTGATACTGGACGTCATGATGCCGAAGCTGGACGGCTTTTCCGTGCTGAGGAAGCTCCGCGCCGCCGGCAACAGCATCCCCGTGCTGATGCTGACGGCGAAATCCGAGGTGGATGACAAGGTGATGGGGCTGGACGCGGGCGCGAACGACTACCTGACCAAGCCCTTTGCCGCCAAGGAGCTGCTGGCGCGCATACGGGCCATGACGCGCACGCAGTCCACCCAGAATACCTCCGAAATGCGCATGGGCAACATCTGCCTGAACCGGGCCACCTTCGAGCTGTCCTCGCCGACGGACAGCTTCCGGCTGGCCAGCAAGGAATTCCAGATGATGGAGCTGCTGCTGGCCAATCCCCGCCACCTTATCTCCACCGAGCACTTCATGGAGCGCATATGGGGCCAGGACAGCGAAACCGACATCCATGTGGTCTGGGTGTACATCTCGTACCTTAGGAAGAAGCTGGCGGCATTGAACGCCAACATACAGATCAAAGCGACGCGGAACGCGGGCTATACGCTGGAGGAAATCAAATGATCCGCAAGCTGAGAACCCGGCTGGTGCTGGCCTCCATGCTGTCGCTTTTCGCGGTGCTCGCCATCATCATGGGCGGGCTGAACCTGATGAACTATCAGCGCATCGTTCGGGATGCGGACGGCGTTCTGGCGCTGCTGGGGGAAAACGGGGGCAAATTCCCCCGCATCGACGACAACTACAAGTGGCCGGAGCGCGGGCCGCGCTACCGTTCGCGGGAGCTGCCCTTTGAAACGCGCTATTTTTCCGTGCTGCTCGACGCAAACGGCAACGTTCTGGAGACGCGGACGGATCGCATCGCCGCCGTCGACGCCGAGGAGGCCCAGAGCTATGCCCGCGCGGTGTTTGAAAGCGGCCGGACGAAGGGCTTTCAGGACATATACCGCTACCTGCGCCTGGATGAAGAGGGCGGCGTTCGGATCGTCTTTTTGGATTGCGGCAGGCCGCTGACCCAGTTTCAAAGCGTGCTGGGCCGGAGCGTGCTCATTTCGGCAATCGGCCTGGCCGCGGTCTTTTTGCTCATCGTGCTGCTCTCGGCGCGGATCGTGCGCCCCATCGCCCGCAGCTATGAAAAGCAGAGGCGGTTTATCTCCGACGCGGGGCACGAGATCAGGACGCCCATCACCATCATCGACGCGGATACGGAGATCCTCGAGATGGAATGCGGCGACAACGAATGGCTTTCGGACATCCGCCAGCAGACCACGCGGCTGGCCGAGCTGACGAACGACCTGATCTTCCTGTCCCGCATGGAGGAGCAGGAGAAGGCGACGATGATCGAATTTCCGCTCTCCGACGTGGTGAGCGAGACCGCCGCATCCTTCCAGGGGCTGGCGCTGACCCGGGGCAAGACCTTTGAAATGGACGTGGCGCCGATGCTCTCCATGGTCGGCAATGAAAAGCAGATCCGGCAGCTGGTCTCGATACTGCTGGACAACGCCATGAAGTATTCCGACGAACGGGGCACGATTCGCATAGGCCTTCACAGGCAGGGCAAGGCCGTCCGCCTGGAGGTGCGGAACACCACGGACGGCATATCGAAGGAGACCCTCGACAACATGTTCGAACGCTTTTATCGCGGCGACGTCTCCCGTAATTCCGCGACAAAGGGCTACGGCATCGGGCTTTCGATTGCGAAAGCGGTCGGTGAAGCCCACAAGGGCAAGCTAACCGCCGAGAGCACGGACGGGCGCACGATGGTGATAACCGCGTCGTTCCCCTCGGCTTATTCGAGTGGATTTGCCTGCAGTTCAAGGCGATTTTCCGCAGGCTTAGTGGGGCTAAGTCAAGGGAAATCAACGCAGAAATGCAGGCAAAGACGCCGAAAATGCGCTTCAGGCATTTTAGAAACACGCCCTAGAATAACATTACACCATACAATGCCCATGGCACATCAATGCGCCATGGGCATTGTGCGGTGTTATTCTGAATAGCATGGGGTCGCGCATTATTTGTCTTAAACCGGTCCATACTTAAGGAAATACCGCACAATGCTCATGGGGCATTAACGACCAAAATTCATCTCGTTACTGCACGGCTCGATTATGCGGTGTTTCCTTATCAGTATCCCGTATCATGTATGGAGGATCGGTTTATGGATCTGTTTCAGGCGGACGGTCAATCGGGAAAATCTGTGGGCGACAGCGGCGAAACGGCGCTGATGCGGCGCATGGCGGCGGAAAACGCGGTCAGGGGAACGGCGAGGCTGAAACTGGACCGGCGCGCGCAGGCCAGGCTCGCGGCGCTCTTGAGCGCAGCGGCCCGGCTCCGCCGGTGGGATTCCTCCGGGAGCCTCGCGCTGCTGGACGCCCAGGGGCCGGTGATCGAGGCCTGCGTTCGCCGCGCACAGGAATCCCGCAGCGCGCGCCTGCCCGCATGGAACGCCCGCCCGAGGATACAGGCGGCGCTGGCCGCGCTGTGCGAAGGCGAAGCGCCGCTGACGGCGGGGCGTCTGCTGGACGGCCTTGCCGAGCTGGACGCCGCCCAGCCGCTGAACCAGGACGAGCTGTGGGCGGTGCCCGCAGCGCTGCGGGCGGCGCTTTCCCAGGCGCTGCTGCGGGCGGCGGAGGCCGCTGTGGATCGGGCGCGACAGTGCTCGCGGGCCCGCCGCTGGGTTTTAAGGCCGCTGGGGAGCCCTGCGCGGGGAAGCGACGCCTTTATCGCCCAGGCGTTGCAGGAAGCGGAGGCGGCGGCCCGGCCGGGGGCGCGGCGTCGGCTGGAAGGCTGCCTGGCGCGGCGGGCGCTGTCGGCGGAGGCGGTCGTCGCACGGGCACAGGCGGGGGAGGCCGCCCTGCGCCTGCGGCTTGAAAACCTGCTGGCAGCGCGTCGTATGATCGACGCGCTGAACTGGCAGGAATGCTTTGAACGGCTGTCCCAGGTGGACAAGACTCTGCGCCGGGAGGCGTCGGGCACCTATGCCCGCATGGACGACGAATCCCGGGGGGCGGTGCGTCGCCAGGCGGCTTACATCGCAGGGCGTACCGGCCTGCCGGAGCTTTCGGTGGCGAGGGCCGCCGTGGAGGCCGCCCGGGGCGGGGACGGCGTTCGCGGGGAGGTTTGCTGGTGGCTCTGCGACGACGCGGGCCGCAAGGCGCTGCTGGCCCGCCTGAACCGGGGCGGGACGCGGCTCAGGCGGCTGACGCCGGATCCCTCCGGGCGAAAGACCGTCGCCCTTCTGTGCCTGCTGGCGGCGGCACTTGCGCTGCTGCTGGCGGCCTGCGCCCGGACGCCCTGGCTCTTTCCCGCCTGCGCCCTGCTGGGCTGGGGGGCCGCCCTTCGGCTGGCGAACCGATTTTACGACCGCCTTTTTCCGCCGATGCCGCTGCTGAAGCTGGGCACGGACCATCTGCCGGAGGACTGCCGGACGCTGGTGACGATGCCGGTGCTGCTGTCCTCGCCGAAGCGGGCCGGGGAGATTTGCGCCCGCCTGGAGGCGCTCGGCTGCCTGGAGGCGGACGAGGGCATTGAATATCTGCTGCTGGGCGACCTCGAGGACGCGCCCCAAAGGGACATGCCCGGCGACGGGGACATACTGGCGCGGGCCCGGGAATGCGTTCGCGGGATGAACGCCCGGGCGGGGCGGGAGAAGTACGCAGTCCTGTGCCGGGGGCGGACGCTGCTGGCCGCAGACGGCGTGTGGATGGGCCGCGACCGCAAGCGGGGGGCACTGATGGACCTGAACCGGCTGCTGCTGGGCCAGGAGGGCTCGGAAGCGGCCTTCAGCGCCGAGGGCGGCGCCTGCGCCAGATTGAAGGGGCGCTTTCATTACGTCATCACGCTGGACGCCGATACCCGCGCCCTCCCCGGCGATTTGCGCCGGCTGATCGGCGCGATGGCCCACCCGCTGAACCGGCCCCGTGAAAAGCGGGGCTACGCTGTGCTGCAGCCCCGCATGGAGACGCTGCCCTCCGCCTGCGTCAACGGCTTCGTGCGCCTGTTCGCCGGCTCCGGCGGCCTGGACGCCTACCCGGTCTGCGCGTCAAGCCTGTGGCAGAACCTGACGGGCCGGGGCATCTACGGCGGCAAGGGCATCTACGACGTGGCGGCGTTTCAGGCGCGGGTGGAGGGCGCACTCCCGGAGGGGCGCGTGCTGAGCCACGACCTCGTCGAGGGCGCGCTGGCCGGGGCGGGTTTCGCGGGGGACGTGCCCTTTTACGACGGCCACCCCGCCTCGCTGTCCGCGTTCCTGCGCCGCCAGCACCGCTGGATGCGCGGCGACTGGCAGCTGTTGCCAATGCTGTTGTCTCCGAAGATTCCCCTGGGCGCGGCGGATCGCTTCCGCATGCTGGACAACCTGGTCCGCTCGCTGTGGGATCCGGCCCTGCTGGCCCTGCTGGTGGGCGGCGCGTGGACGGGCAACCCCGTGGCGCTGGCGGCGACCCTGGGGCTCGCCGGGCTGGAACCGCTGCTGCGCACGGGGGACGGGGATGCGCTGAAATGGCGCAGGGCCGTGGCGCAGCTGGCGCTCACGCCGCTTTCGGCGTTCAACGCGCTGGACGCCGCGGGGCGCACGCTCTGGCGGCTGGCGGTCTCCGGCAGGCATCTTCTGCAGTGGGTCACCGCCGCCGACGCGGAGGAGCGCTCGGGGCGGGACCGCGCCTGGCGGCTGCCCGGCTGCGCGGCGGCGCTGCTGCTCGTTCCGGGGCTGCTGAACGGCCATTGTCCCGCGGCGCTGACGGCGCTGGGCGCGCTGTTCCTGATCGGGCCGGGTTGGGTCGGGGACATGGAGGCGGAGGCCGTCGCCGCCCGGACGCCGCTGACCGACGCCCAGCGCAAGACCCTGACAGCGCTGGCCCGGCGCACCTGGCGCTTCTTCGAGGACAACATGACCCCTGCGGACAGCCCGCTGCCGCCGGACAACGTGCAGCTGGAGCCGCCCGTGGGCGCGGCCCGGCGCACGTCGCCCACCAACATCGCCCTGTACCTGCTCAGCTGCCTCTCGGCGCGGCGACTGGGCTTTATCGGCGTGCCCGAGGCGCGTCGGCGCGTGGGCGCGACGCTGGACGCGCTGGAGCGCATGGAGAAGTGGCGCGGACAGCTCTACAACTGGTATGACATCGACACCCTCGCACCGCTGCGGCCCCGCTATGTGTCCTCCGTGGACAGCGGCAACCTGGCGGCGGCGCTGCTGCTGTGCGCCAATACCCCGGAGCTTGAGGGCAGGCTTTCGGCGCGGTCCAGGGCACTGGCCGAGGACATGGCGCTGTCGGCGCTCTACGACGGGACGCGGGAGCTTTTTGCCATCGGCATGGATGCGGAGACGGGCCGGGTCAGCCAGTCCCACTACGACCTGCTGGCCTCGGAATCGCGGATACTCAGCTTTACCGCCATGATGCTGGGCCAGGTCCCGCCGCGCCACTGGCAGCGCCTGGGCCGGGCCTGCGCACCGGTGGGGGCGGGCGTCGCGCCCCTCTCCTGGAGCGGCACGATGTTTGAATACCTGCTGCCCGAGCTGTTTCTGGACGCGCCGCCGCTGTCGCTGCTGGGCGAGGGCGTCCGGGCGGCGGTGCGGGCGCAGATCGCCCAGGGGCGTCGGCTGAAGCGGCCCTGGGGCGTGTCGGAGTCGGGCTATTGCGCCCTGGACGACGCCCTGAACTACCAGTACAGGGCCTTCGGCCTGCGGGAATTGGCGCTGGACGGCGAGGCTGCCGAGGGCGTGGTCGCCCCCTATGCCTCGGCGCTGGCGGCGCTGGTCGAACCCGGCGAGGCCGCAGAAAACCTGTCGCACATGCGTGCGCTGGGCTGGTGGGGGCGGTGGGGCCTTTACGAGGCGGCGGACTACCGGCGCGGGGAGGCGGACGGCGCGCCCTCCATCGTCTTCAGCCACATGGCCCATCATCAGGGCATGGCGCTGTGCGCCCTGTGCGAAGCGCTCACCGGCCATTCCCTGAGGGCGTGCTTCATGTCCCTGCCCCAGGCCCGGGCGCTGGCGCTGCTGTTGGAGGAAAGGCAGTGCGCCGCCCCGCCCCGCCGACCCGCGCGGCGGGCGGCGCGGGCGGGGCGGATGTCCAGCGACAGGCCGTCCCGCAGGGGCGATATCGATTCCGGCCTTCCCGAGACCCACCTGCTGTCCGGCGGCGGAACGACGGCGCTGTGCGACGGCGGGGGCGGGATTCACTGCCGGCGCGAAGGCGTCATGGTCGACCGCTTCGACGGAAACCTGAGCAATCGCAGGGACGCGGCGCGGGTCTGGCTGACGGACGCCGACGGCGGCCGCGCGCCGCTGGCCGGCCCTGCGGTTTTCGAGCCGGGGGTCGTCCGCTATTTTGCCGGGGTGAACCGGCTCGAGGCGACCATGGCGGCGTGCCTCTCCCCGGAGGACGGCACGCTGCTGAAGGTCGTGGATGTGAAAAACACCGGCGAGGCGCCCGCCGATTGCGCGG
Source organism: uncultured Eubacteriales bacterium (assembly GCA_902778995.1). GTDB lineage: Bacteria > Bacillota > Clostridia > Christensenellales > Aristaeellaceae > UBA2862. The sequence continues at coordinate 25,971 of CACYZW010000006.1, read as the reverse complement.
TGGCGGACGTGGTTCCGCTGGCGCTTTGCGGCGAAGCCGAATGGCGCGCACACGCCGTCTTTCAGAATCTTTTTGTGCAAAGCGCCCTGCTGGCCCCCGACGCGCTGCTGTTTGAACGGCGGCCCGGAAGCCCCAATGCGTCAGGCGCGAGGCTCGTCATGCTGGCGGCGGGGCCGGGGACGCTGACCTGGGAATGCGACTATGAAAAACTGGCCGGGCGGTTTTTAGACGCGGGCGCGGGCGACGCCCTGACCCGGCCCCTGTCCGGCGGCCTGGGCGCGACGCTGAACCCCTCGGGCGCGCTGCGCATGGCGCTGCGCCTCGCGCCGGGACAGTCGGCGCGGGTGTGCTTCGCGCTGGCGCTGCTGGACGGCGGCGCGTCGCCCCAGGCATGGCTGGAGCGCTGGCGTCAGCCCCGTCAGCAGCGGCGGACGCTGCGCCTGGCCGGGATATACGCCGGAACGCAGCTCAATTTCCTGGGCGTGAGCGCCGGGGAATACCACGCCCTGCAACGGATGGCGGCGCTGCTGACGGACGGCGCCCTGGCGGCCCGGGCGCGGGGCATGCGCCGGGGCGAGGCGGGCACATCGCGCCCGGCGCTGTGGTCGACGGGGCTGTCCGGCGACAGGCCGATGCTGGTCATGTCTGTGTCGCGGGCATCGGACGACGGGCCTGCGCGCGCCCTCATACGGGCGCATGGGTTTTACCGCGCCATGGGGCTGCATGCGGATCTGGCTTTTGTGGACGACGGCGGCCCCGGCTACAACCGCCCCGTCCGGGATATGCTGGAGAACCTGATCTCGGCGTCCCACCTGAACCGGCTGCGCCGCGCCCCCGGCGGGGTGTGGCTGCTGGATGGCGGGCATCTGGACGGCGAAGGGCAGCGGGCCCTCGCGCGGTTTGCCTCGGCGTCCTTCGTCGCGTGCCGGGATTTCGACGCCCAGGTGCGCCAAAAGCTGGCGGACGCTTCGGGCTTCGGGGAAGCCATTTGCCGCTTGATGGACGCGGGCCGCAGCCTGCTGACGCCCCAACAGAGGCTGGCGGACAACGGCTACGGCGGTTTTACCGGCGACGGCGGCTACGCCATCGACGTACTGCCGGACCGCCTCCCGCCCGCCCCCTGGTGCAACATACTGGCGAACGACGCCGGAGGCATGCTGCTGTCCGAGCGGGGCGGCGGCTTCTTCTGGCGGGGCAACAGCCGAAGCGGCAGGCTGACCCCCTTCGGCAACGACGCCCTTCGGGAGGGCTGGGGCCTCGGGCTGCGGCTCGTGGACGACGACCGGAAGGAAGCCCTCGGGCTGCTGCCGGGGGAACGCCCCCGAGTGCCCTTCCGGGTCGTCCACGACGCCCGGTGTACGCGCTATCGCATCGACGCCGCGAGGGTCGGGGCGCAGACATGCCTGTCTATGCATCCCGACCGGGCCGAGGCGCGGATCGACGTGACCGTTGAAAACCGGCGGCTGCGGGGCGAGGCGTTCCGGCTGGAGGGCGGTGTGAACTGGCTGATGGGCACCGACGTGCGGGACGCCGTCGCCCTGAACTGCTGGTACGAGGACGGGGCCTGCTTCGCCACCGGCGCGATGCCCGGTGTCGGGTGGTTCGCGGCTTCGGATGCGCTGACCGAGGGCGGCGCGTTCATGGGGCGGGAGGGGGCTTCCCTCAGCGTGCCGCTGCGCATGCGGCGGGGCGAGGCGCGCGAATTGCGCTTCGCGCTGGGCTGGGCTGCAGACGTGGCCTCGGCCCGAAGGCGGGCGCGGGAATGGCGCTCGGAGGCGGAGACGCCGCTTGAACAGCTTCCGTCAAAATTGACGATAGAGACGCCGGACGCGCCTCTGAACGCGCTGGCGAACGGCTTCCTGATCCACCAGGTGCGGGCTTCCAGGGTGCTGGGGCGCACGGGGCTGTACCAGCCCGGCGGGGCCTGGGGCTTCCGTGACCAGCTTCAGGACATGCTGGCGCTGCTCCACCACGAGCCTGAGCGGGCGCGCGCCCACCTGCTGCGCTGCGCCGCCCGCCAGTTCGAGGCCGGGGACGTGATGCACTGGTGGCACGAGCCCTTCAGCGGCGTGCGCACCCGCATCTCGGACGACATGCTGTTTTTGCCCTGGGTGACGGCGGCCTATGTGGAAACCACCGGCGATACCGGCGTGCTGGCCGAGCGGGTGGCCTATCTGGACGGCGTGGCGATCCCCGGGGGACAGTCCGACGTCTACTGCGAGATGGCGCCGGGAGCGACGGTGGAGACGCTGCACGGCCACTGCATGCGCGCCTTCCGAAGGGCCTACCGCCGGGGCGATCACGGCCTGCTGCTGATGGGGACGGGGGACTGGAACGACGGCATGAACCGCGTGGGGGCGCGGGGCGCGGGGGAGAGCGTGTGGCTGACCCAGTTTGCCATCGCCTGCGCGGACCGCTATCGCCGCGTCGCGCCGGAGGAGGCGGATCGGGTGTGGCTGTGGCGGACGGCGGAGACCCTGCGCCTGGCGGCGGAGGCCTGCGGCTGGGACGGCGGCTGGTATCTGCGGGCCTTCGACGACGACGGCAAGCCCCTGGGGAGCGCAGACTGCGACGCGTGCCGCATCGACGCCGTCTCCCAGGCCTGGGCCGCGCTGGCCGGGCTGGACCGGTCGCGCTGCGGGATGGCGCTGGACGCTGCCTGGCGGATGCTGGTGGATGCCGACGCGGGCATCGTCCGCCTGCTGACGCCGCCCTTCGACGGCTGTGGGCCCGACCCCGGCTACATCCGGGGCTATCCCCCGGGCGTGCGGGAGAACGGCGGCCAATACACCCACGGGGCGCTGTGGCTGCTGCTGGCGCTGATTGACATGGGCGATGAAGCGCGGGCGCACGCGATGCTTCAGATGCTGCTGCCCTATAACCATTCGGGCAGCCCGGCGCAGGCGGAGGTCTATCGGGTGGAGCCCTACGTGATGGCGGCGGACATCTACGACAGGCCCAGCATGCGGGGGCGCGGCGGCTGGACCTGGTACACCGGCGCGGCGGGGTGGATGTATACGGCCATACTCGCGCTGCTGGGCTATGAGCGCCGGGGCAATGCCGTGCGCCTCAACGCGCTGCTGGGCGACTGGCCCCGCGCGGCGGTGACGGTCAGCTATGGCAGGAGCCGCTACCGGCTGGTGTGCGAACGGGGCGCCGTGGGCGTCGTCCTCGACGGCCGGCCGGTGGCGGGGGATTTCATCGAGATGACCGACGACGGCATGGCGCACGAGGCGCGCTTTGCGAGGCGAACCGTCACAGGGTGACTGCGGGCTGTGTTACTGCTCAGCCTCCGGCTTCGTCCCCCACAGATTTTGCTTGATTATCGCAGATAATCTGGCCGCAAAATCTGCAAGGAAGGCATTTTTCTTCTGGAAAATGGGATTTTCCGCCATAAAAAATGCCTGCGGGGTCGGCGTACACGCCGCCGCCCCCGATTGGAAAGGGGAACCCTGAGCAGTAACCGGGCTGTAACCAACGCTACGGAGAATTTGCATATGTTTTTATGGACACGTTTCTGCTTATGTGATATAATATATTTGTTAAGCTATACCCCCGCTGCTTTAGCCGACGAGGAGGACCGGATATGCGCCAGGACGGGACGGACAGGGATCGCGCAAAGCGCGAGAACGCCGCAGCAAAGGAAGATAAAACGGCGTGGGATATCAACAGGACTTATGCCCACATCGCCCAGGCGCTGGCCAGGGGCTATACGGATCTGTTCCATGTCAATATGGACACCGAGGCCTTTGTCGAATACCGCACCGACGACGATCTCGGCGTGCTCTGCGAGAGCAGGCGGGGCCCGGATTTCTTCGCCAGCTGCGCCCGGGAGGCAAAGCTGTACGTACATCCGGAGGATCAGGCGGCCTTTGTGGCAGCGATGAACCGGGATTTCCTCGCCGCGGCCCTGGATCGATCCAGGGTGTTTGAGATGACCTACCGCAGGATCAAGGATGGCAGGGCCTTCTATGTGCACATGAAGGTCTCCCGGATGGCGGACGACGGGCGCTTCATCGTCATCGCCGTGTCGGACATCGACGAGCTCATGCGGCAGCGCCAGGCGGAGGCGCGGATGCAGGAGGAGCGGATCGTCTACGCCCGCCTCCACGCCCTCACGGGCAACTTTATCGTCGTTTACGTGGTGGATCCCGAGACGGACCGCTACCGCGAATTCAGCTCGACCGACGATTATGTGGACAGCTTCGCCCAGGCGACGGAGGGCGAGGGCTTCTTTGACAAGGTTCGCGAGGTGGCCAGGCAGTTCAACTGTCCCGAGGACCTGGATCGCTTCCTGTCGACCTTCACCAGGGAAAACGTCATGGCGGAAATCGAGGGCGGCGGCATCTTTACCCTGGTCTACCGCCTCATGATGGAGAACAGGCCCGTCTACGTCCAGATGAGCGCCGCCATGGTGCAGGAGCAGGAGGGCCCGCGGCTGGTCGTCGGGCTCAACAATATCGACGCGCAGTATCGCAAGGGCGAAAAGAATAAGGAAATTGCCCGCCAAAGGGAGATATTCAATCAGATCACCGCGAGCCTCGCCGAGCAGTACGACACGCTCTATTATGTCGACATAGCCACCAGCAACTACGTTGAGATTTCCTCGACGGACGAATACAAAAAGCTGAACGTGCCGGCGACGGGGGACGATTTTTTTGCCGAGAGCAGGCGGAGCATTCGCAAGTACGTGTACCCAGAGGATCAGGAAAGGGCCCTCGGCGTACACTACAAGGACGCGATGCTGGAAAACCTGAAGCATCGCAACGCCTTTTCAATCACCTACCGCCTGGTGGTCGAGGGCCGGGTCAGGCACATCCGCCATACGGAGATCATGGCCAGGGACGGCAAGCATATCATCGTGTGCATCGAGAACATCGACGCGGAGGTACAGGCGCAGCTTGCCAGGAAGGCGGATCAGAAGCGGAACGTCACCTTTACGCAGATTGCGGAGCGGCTGGCCTCCCATTACGATCTGATCTATTACATAGACTGTGCAACCTCGAATTACGCGGAGCTCGGGACAAAGAACCAGTCCGGAAAGCTGAAGGTGCAGGAGGAGGGCGAGGATTTCTTCGCCGCATCCAGGAAGAACCTGGACAGGCTCATCTATTCCGAGGACCGGGAGCGCATCGGGCTCTTCCTCGACCGGGACAACCTGATCTCCAGGCTTGAGACCAGGCGGCAGCTGACCGAGGATTATCGGATGATCGTGGACGGCGATAAAACGCAGTACACGCGCATGTCGGTGACCTATTCCTCCGATCACAGCCACTTTATCATCTGCATCGAAAACCGCGAGGAGGACGTCCGCAGGGAGCAGGAGCACCTGACGGCGCTCTCCATGGCCAACGAGATGGCCCGGCGGGACGAGCTGACGCACACAAAGAACAAGACGGCCTATCGAGAGATGGAGCAGGAGCTTCAAAGGCAGATAGAGCAGGGAAACGCATCCTTCGGCATCGTCATCTGCGACATCAACGGCCTGAAGGCGATCAACGATACCGAGGGGCACAAGGCGGGGGACGAATATATCAAAACCTCCTGCCTGCTGATCTGCCGCGTTTTCAGCCACAGTCCGGTGTTTCGCATCGGCGGGGATGAATTCGTCGCGGTGCTCAGGGGCCGGGATTATGAGAACCGGACGAGCCTCATCTCCGGCCTGAGAAGGCGGATAGAGGAGAACATCCGCATCGGCGAGGGCCCCGTCGTGGCCTCGGGCCTGGCGGAGTATCAGCCGTATGCGGATCGCACCGTCGGGGACGTGTTCAACCGCGCCGACAGCCAGATGTATGGGGACAAGACGCGCCTGAAGGAGCAGAAGCTGCTGCTGGAGACCCGCTCCCTGAAGCAGAAGGCGAATTTCAGGCTAATCACCGATGACAGGCGCTACCTGGTGGACGGCCTGTTCAGGTCGTTCGAGGTGGTTTCGGAGGGCAGCTACATATTCCTTTGCGACATGAAATACGACTTCTCCCGCTGGTCCAAGAACGCGGTGGACGCCTTCGGCCTGCCCTCCGAATACATGTACGGCGCGGGCGATATATGGGAAGACCACATTCACCCGGATGACCGGGCGGCCTATCGCAAGGGCATCGACGAGATATTCTCCGGCAACGCCGCAGGGCACGACATGCAGTACCGGGCCAGGCGGGCCACGGGCGAATACGACGTGTGCACCTGTCGCGGCGTCGTGATACGGGACCCGTCCGGCGAACCGGACTACTTCGCCGGGAGCATTCGCAACCATGGCATGCAGGGGCACGTCGATGCCCTGACGGGCCTGAGGAATCAATACGGCTTTTTCGAGGATCTGGACAGTTGCATCAAGCGGAACGCGGGGTTCAGCGTGGCGCTGTTTGGCATCAGCAAATTTTCCGAGATCAACGAGATGTACGGGTATCACTTCGGCAACCGCGTGCTGCAGCTCTACGCCCGGGAGGTATATGAAAAGACGGGCAACCGGGGACACGTCTACAGGATCGACGGAACCAAGTTCGCGGTGCTCAGCAACGCGTTTTCCGTCGCGGAGCTGCGGGAGGGCTACGACCGATTCCGCGCCTTCCTCCACGAGGGCTTCGAGGTGGACGGCAGGAAGATCCTGCTCGACCTGCACTGCGGCGCGCTGAGGCTGGACAGCTTCGACGTGGATTCCCAGACGGTGTACGCCTGTCTGAATTATGCGGACGAGGAATCCAAGGTGCGCTCCCACGGAGACATGGTGGAATTCCGGAACGACCCGACCAGGGGGGACAATCAGCGCCTCGAAAAGCTCCACGCGATACGCGCATCCATCATACATGGCTACGAGGGCTTTTATCTGCTGTATCAGCCGGTGGTGGACGCGCAGACGGAGGCGCTGATCGGCGCGGAGGCGCTGCTTCGTTGGAAAAACGACGTCTACGGCATGGTTCCCCCGGATCAGTTTATTCCGATACTGGAATCGGACCCGCTGTTTCCCGAGCTTGGCGAATGGATCATCCGGGAGTCCATCCTCGTGGCCAAGCAGATCCTGAAGCGGCATCCCGGCTTCGTCATCAATGTCAACCTGTCCTATACGCAGATCGAGAAGCCGGACTTTGTGGACATGGTGCTCCGCATACTGGACGACCTCGGCTATCCGCCGGAGCACCTGTGCTTCGAGGTGACGGAGCGGTGTCGGCTGCTGGACCTGGACCTTCTGAAAAACGTGGTCGTCAACCTGAAATCCAGGGGCGTGCTGGTGGCGCTGGACGATTTCGGAACGGGCTTTTCCTCCCTGGCCATCCTCAGGGAGATTCCCATCAACATCATCAAGATCGATCGTCGCTTTGTTCAGAAGATAGAGGAAAATGAAATCGAGAGAAAGATCGTGAAAACCGTCGCCGATCTCGCCTCCATCTTCGGCGCAAAGGTGTGCGTCGAGGGCATCGAGACCGGGGGCATGCGGGATATTCTGAAGCGCTACCATGTGGAAAGCTTCCAGGGCTACTACTACGCCAAACCCCTGCCGCCCGAGCAGTTCTTGGCATGGAAACCGGAGAATACGGCTGAAGGAGAGAGGATGACGTGAACATACAATCAATTGTCATAACCAATTGCATAGGCATGTTTCTGGCGCTGGCCGTTCTCAACATCAGCTCTATGGATCGCAGGGGGAACGACCTGGATTCCAGGCTGCTGACGGCGTTGCTGCTCATCAGCTTCAGCTGTTGCCTGATGGAAATGATCTCCTTCCTCGTCGACGGGTACCCATTTACCATCTGCAGGGTGATGGTATGGGTTTCGAATACGTGGCTCTTTTTGGGAAATCCGCTGTTTTCAATGCTGTGGGTGCTGTATGTGGATTATCACCTCTACAGAAAGGAGAAAAGGCTGACGACCGTCTACAGGCCGCACATGATCCTGCTCGCCATCAGCTGGGTCGCCGTTCTGGGCAATCTCTTCGGACACTATCTGTTCCGCGTCGACGAACAGAACGCCTACTGCCGGCTGCCCTACGGTTATCTGTTGTACGCCGTGTCTTTTCTGATGATCGGTAACAGCATCTATGTAGTGCACAGATACAAGCGGAATCATGGTACAGAGATTTTCTTCCCGATATGGATATTCCTGACGCCGGTTCTGATCGGCATCGTGTTTCAGAGCATGTTTTACGGCCTGTCGCTTGCCTGGTGCTGCACGTCGATCGGGCTGGCCGCCCTCTATATGAGCACGCAGACCGAGCTGGCTTATCGGGACCCGCTGACGGGGCTCTATAACCGCCATTTCCTCGATCGGGTATTAAACACCTGGACCGGGCGCAGCGGAATTATGATGGACATGGATTATTTCAAGGATATCAACGACCGCTTCGGCCACTCCGCGGGCGACGAGGCACTGAGGGAGACGGCGACGCTGCTGCTGGAGGTTTCCCCGGAGGGCAGCATCGCCACCCGCTTTGCCGGAGACGAATTCATACTTTTGCTTACGACAAACCGGGAAGAAAAAATAAAGGAGGCGGAGGACAGGATCAGGGCGGCGGTGGAGACCTTCAACCAGACGTCGGGACGCCCGTACACCATCAGCCTGTCCATGGGCCACGCGGTCTTTGACATGAAGGACAAGGACGGCTTTATGGAGGCCATCGACAACGCGATGTACAGGGAGAAGCAGGCCAGGCACGCCTCCGGCGAGCTGAAGGACAGAAGGCGCAACCCGAGATGATCCCCTGAAAATGCGCGCCGTCGCCGGCGGCCTTCGAAATTAGCGGTTTGCAATCGACTAAATTCATCTCGTTGCTGCACTGCTTCATTATGCGGCGTTTCGTTACAACTCAGGGCACTCGTTTCCAATCGGGGGCGGCGGCGTGTACGCCGACCCCGCAGGCATTTTTATGGCGGAAAATCCCATTTTCCAGAAGAAAGGGGATGTCAAGGTGGAAAACCTTTCAGGTTTTCCATCCCGGCCAAAGGCCGGGACGCGGACGGTTCAATCCTGCGGATTGAAGCGTCGCGCCTGTTCGAAGGGGGATCTGTCCCCCTTCGACAGTTACGGCGTTCGTTACCATTCACCGTATAAGCAAACTATGCAGGGAGGTATTGGAGGGGAGCAGCCCCTCCAATGTTCAATCGTTCCCGGCGGCATGTACGGCGGGAACGGGGCATTTTTACGCCGGGAAGCCTGTCGACCAGAGTAAAAATGTCTTCCTTGCAGATTTGCCGCCCGGAATCCCGAAAGGGTTCAGGCAAATCTGTCA
>CACYZW010000006.1:0-16698 GCA_902778995.1 uncultured Eubacteriales bacterium | reverse complement strand
TGCCGACGGCTCAAATCAGAGATTTGAGGCGCGGCACCGTTTGGCGGGGGAAGTGGGTCCCCCGCCAATTACCATTCGCCCGTAGGGTGAATGGTAACCGTCGTTCCTTAAGTTTTGGATAAATCCCGCTTCGCGCCGTTTACAAACGGTTGCGCCTGTGCTACAATAAATTTTGTGGCAATGTGCGTTGACCACGTCACCGTTTGCCTGGTCCGCCGAGGACTCCGACGGCTCACCCGGCTTGCGGCCTATTGAAAGAGGAGGAAGACACCGTGGATATCAACAAGAAGGAAATCATGGAGACCTACGCCCGCCACGAGGGCGACACCGGTTCTCCCGAGGTTCAGATCGCGCTGCTGACTGCGCGCATCAACCACCTGAACGAGCACCTGAAGGTGCACAAGAAGGACCACCACTCCCGTCGCGGCCTGCTGCTGATGGTCGGCCAGCGTCGCGGTCTGCTGGACTATCTGAAGAGCACCGACATCGAGGCCTATCGTGCCCTGATCGCCAAGCTGGGTCTGCGCAAGTAATCCCGGCTGGATCTAACAGGTCATAGCCTCTTCGCGCCGCCGCTTCGGCTTGCCGAGCGGCGGCGCGGTGCGAATAGCCGAAATGTGGAGTCGCCGGTTTTTCGCGTGACGAACGGGCGGTGTGCGGACGCCAGGATGCGGGAAAACAGCCCGCAGGCGCGCGTCTGTACACCGCAGGATGATGGAAACAGGGAACAGAGGACAGGAAACAGGAATGGCGCATTGCGCCATATCGCAGCTGTTGTACTGTATATCTGCCTGTGAAGAAATGGCAATCAATCGGAATGACATTGACAGACCCAAGGAGGGCTATTATCACTATGTTCAAGAGCTATAGCATGGAACTGGGCGGGCGGACGCTCACCCTGGAATTTGGAAAATATGCGGAGCAGGCCAGCGGCGCGACCTTCGTGCGCTACGGCGACACCTGCGTCCTGGTCACCGCCACGGTGGCCGATACCCCGCGCCCGGGCATCGATTTCTTCCCCCTGAGCGTGGACTTTGAAGAGAAGCTGTATTCCGTGGGCCACATCCCCGGCTCGTGGAACCGCCGCGAGGGCCGTCCTGCGGAGAAGGCCATACTGACCTGCCGCCTGATCGACCGTCCCCTGCGCCCCCTGTTCCCCAAGGGCATGCGCCACGACGTCTCCGTCGTGTGCACCGTGATGTCCGTCGAGCAGGACAACATCCCCGACATCCCCGCCATGATCGGCGCCTCCGCCGCCCTGGCCACCAGCCAGATCCCGTGGGCGGGCCCCATCGGCGCGGTGAACATCGGCTATGTGGACGAGCAGTACGTGGTGAACCCCACCGTCGAGCAGCGGGAGAAGAGCCTGATGAACCTGACCGTGGCGGGCACCAGCGAGGCCGTGCTGATGGTCGAGGCCGGCGCGAAGGAGGTCTCTGAGGAGGTCATGCTGGGCGCGATACTGTTCGCCCACGAGGAGATCAAGAAGATCGTGGCCTTCATCAACGGCATCGTGGCCGAGATCGGCAAGGAGAAGAAGGAATTCCCGCTGGCCCTGCCGGGCGAGGACGTGAAGGCCGCCGTGCGCGAATACGCGCTGTCCAAGGTGGAGTGGATGTTCGAGACCTTTGAGCGCAGCGAGCGCAACGCCCGCGAGGAACAGGTCAAGGCCGAGGTCGCCGAGCACTTCGCCGAGCAGTTCGAGGGCCGCGAACAGGAGGTCGCCGACGCGCTGTACAACGTGCAGAAGGAAGTCATGCGCCGCCACATCATCGACAAGGGCCTTCGCCCCGACGGCCGCAAGCTGACCGAGGTGCGCCCCATCTGGTGCGAGGTCGGCGTGCTGCCCCGTCCCCACGGCTCCCGCAAGCGCTATATGCACCACTACAACTTCCCGGGCTATTCCACCGGCGAGGCCAAGCCCTCCCGCAGCCCCGGACGCCGCGAGATCGGCCACGGCGCGCTGGCTGAGCGCGCGCTGCTGCCCATGATCCCCTCCGTCGAGGAGTTCCCGTACTGCCTGCGCCTGGTCTCCGAGGTCATGTCCTCCAACGGCTCCACCTCCCAGGCCTCCGTCTGCGGCAGCACCCTGGCCCTGATGGACGCGGGCGTGCCGATCAAGCGCCCCGTGGCCGGCGTGGCCATGGGCCTGATCAAGGACGTGGAAAACACCGGCAAGGTGGCCGTGCTGACCGACATCCAGGGCCTGGAGGACTTCCTGGGCGACATGGACTTCAAGGTGGCCGGCACCGCCCAGGGCATCACCGCCATTCAGATGGACATCAAGATCAAGGGCATCGACGAGCAGATCCTGCGCCAGGCGCTGGCCCAGGCCTACGACGGCCGCATGCACATCCTGGGCAAGATGCTGGAGGTGCTGCCCGCGCCCCGCGAGCACCTGAGCAAGTACGCGCCCAAGATCGTCCACTTCTTCATCAATCCGGAGAAGATCGGCGAGGTGGTCGGACCCCGCGGCAAGACCATCAACAAGATCATCGAGGAGACCGGCGTCAAGATCGACATCGAGGACGACGGCAGCGTCTACATCGCCACCGAGGACGACGAGGCGGCGAAGAAGGCCCGCAGGATCATCGAAGGCATCGCCAAGGATTTGCAGGTGGGCGACGTGTTCACCGGCAAGGTGGTGCGCATCATGAGCTTCGGCGCGTTCGTCGAGTACGCCCCCGGCAAGGACGGCATGATCCACATCTCCAAGCTGGCCAACGAGCGCGTGGAGAAGGTCGAGGACGTGGTGAACATCGGCGATGAGCTGGAGGTCCGCGTGGCCGAGATCGACAGCCAGGGCCGCGTGAACCTGGTCCGCAACGACATCGTGTACGACGACGAGTCCATGCCCGTGCGCCGGCCCCCGCGCCGCGATGGCGACCGGGGCGGACGCGGCGGCGACCGGGGCGGTCGCGAGCGTCTGTTCCGCCGGAAGGACTGATTCCGATTAAGCATTCTGCGAAATGGGCATACTTCGAGTATGTCCATTTCGCCGTTCATATGGGAGAAAACCAATATGGATATGAATGAGCAGAAAATACTGGGAATGTCGAAGCGCTGCTTCGCCGCTGTGGCGGGCATTTGTCTGATCGGCATCGTGATCGGTTCCCTGAGTGACTTCAACATCAACGCGGCGCTCGCCAACAAGACGGCGCTGGGCGCCTTTTTTGCCACTTACGGTTCCTATCTTTCTTATTGCCTCTATCCCGCTGCGGGGATGTGCCTGTTCATGGGACTTCGCGCCAAGGGACGGCAGTTCAACGCGCTGGCCTGGGCGCTGCTGATCGTGGGCTGTTTTATGGCGGTGTATTACAGCAACGGCTACAACGGCGAAAAGGTTCGACAGCTCTTCAGCTACACTGCGGGGGAATCCTCGCCCCTGCTGTCCGTGGCGAGCTGGCTGTTCTGGGTCGTGCTGTACGCCTGGGTACCCTTTGTCGTCAAGCGGCTGATGGATGACAGGAACCCGGATATGCTGATTGCCGTCGGCGCGGCAATACTGGTGGCGGGCATCACTGCGGACAATGTGAACCTGTGGCTCAAGCAGGTCGCCTCCCGGCCCCGCTACAAGTATCTCATCACGCTGGACGATCCCCGTTCCGGCTTTCGCCAGTGGTGGCAGATGATTCCAAATCTTGCGCGTGGCGACGACAACTTCAAATCCTGGCCCAGCGGCAACATGACCATCGCCGCGATGATGTTCGCCCTGCCCATGCTGACGGATGCGATGAAAAACCGCAGCGGGGGAAAGAACGCCGTGGCCTTCGGCTTTGCCTGCATCTACGTCGCCGCCTACGGCTACAATCGTATCCACATGACCAACCACTTCCTGTCGGACGTGTGCTTTGGCACGCTGATTACCTATCTCATCTTTTCGGGTATCGGCGTGGCCTTTACGAGGGCCGTCCGTCGGCAGGAAGCATCCCGATAAAGGAGCAATAGAATGACTTTCGATCAAATGACACTGCCCAACGGCCTGCGTATAATCGGGGAGCGGATTCCCCACTTTCGCTCGGTTTCGGCCGGGCTCTGGCTGGGCTCCGGCTCCCAGTTTGAAGCCGGGGACGAGGCCGGCGTCAGCCACTTCCTGGAGCACATGGTGTTCAAGGGCACCGAGAAGCGCACCGCCCGGCAGATCGCCGAGGAGATGGACGCCGTGGGCGGCCAGCTGAACGCCTTCACGGCCAAGGAGTGCACCTGCTTCTACGCCAAGGTGGTGGACGAGCACCTGCCCCTGGCGATGGACGTGATCTGCGACCTGGCGACCCATCCGGTCTTCGACCCCGGTGAGATGGAGAAGGAAAAGGGCGTAGTGATCGAGGAGATCGCCATGGCCGAGGATACCCCCGAGGATCTTGTGCACGAGCTGATCATGCTGGCCCACTACGGTGACCAGCAGATCTCCCGGCCCATACTGGGCACCGAGGAAAGCGTTTCCGGCTGCGCACGGGCGTGTCTGAACGGCTATTGGCAGAGGATGTACCGCCCCCAAAACGCGGTGCTGTCCATCGCGGGCAACTACGAATGGGCCGCCGTGCTGGAGATGGCGAACCGGCTGCTGGGCGACTGGCGGGCCGAAGGGCTGGACAAGCTGCCCTGCGTGACGCGGGAGGCGGCGCCCACGGTTGTGACGAAGGAGAAGGACATCGAGCAGGTGCACATCTGCCTGGGCTTTCCGGCGCTGCCGATGGGAGATGACCGAAATTACGACATATCCATCTTCAACAGCGTCTTCGGCGGTGCAATGTCCTCGAGGCTGTTTCAAAAGATACGCGAGGACAGCGGCCTGGCCTATACGGTTTACAGCTATCCCAACGCCTATACCGACACGGGCATGCTGTCGGTCTACGCCGCCACAAACCCGGAGACGGCGCAGGTGGTGTACGACATGATCGTGGAGGAGGCCCGGGCCCTCGCCGAGGGCGGCATGACCGAAAGGGAGTTTGCCATGGCGCGGGAGCAGCTGAAGTCCGGCTACATCCTGGGGCTGGAATCCACCTCCGCGCGGATGCAGTCCAACGGGCGTCGCCTCCTGCTGATGAACGCCACCCGCACCGAGACCGAAACCATCGATCGCATCAACGCCGTCTCCCTCGATGCGGCCAACGCGCTGATGAAGCAGATGCTCACCGCGCCCCATTCCCTGGCCCTGGTGGGCAAGGGCGTGGAGGCAATCGCGGGAAAGATGGTTTGATGGAGAATGGGGAATGGGGAATTGTTGGTGTGAATGCCACATTGGGTATTGAGGGAAAGCGCGTAGAGCTGTTTCCTTCCGAAAATCCCGGCGCGCCGCTGGTGGTGCTGAACACGGTGACGGGGGAGGGCGGCGCGGTGGCGCAGGCCGTGAAGGGCATGACGGACGTCGACTTTGCCCTGGCCGCCGTGGGAAACCTGCGCTGGGGCGACGATATGACGCCCTGGCCCGCGCCCCCGGTCCGGAAGGGAGAAGCGCCCTGCGGGGGAAGGGCGGACGACTATCTGCAATTGCTGACGGGGCGAATTCTCCCGGCAGTGGTGGAAAGGCTCTCCAAAGCGCCCGCGTACATCGCGCTGGCCGGGTATTCCCTGGGCGGCCTGTTCGCGCTGTACGCGACGACCCGCACGGATGCGTTTGCCCGCGTCGCCAGCGCCTCGGGCTCGCTCTGGTATCCGGGCTTCGTGGAATATGCCCGGACCCACGGGCTACTGAGAGAGCCGGACTGCCTGTACCTGTCCCTGGGGGACAGGGAGGGCCGCACGAATAACCCCCTGATGCGCCCCGTGGAGGAAAACACCCGCCTGCTGGCGGGGCATTATCAAGGGGCGGGCATCCATGCGGTGCTTGAAATGAATCCCGGCGGCCACTTCAAGGACGCCGTCCGCAGAACGGCCCGGGGCATCGCCTGGCTGTTGCAGGAATGACCCATACCCTTCTCAATCGGTAACACAAAAGCTGTGGGCGCATTTTTCACCCCGGCCAAGCGACGTGCGGTCGACGATGCGGTGCACTGTCTCATATCGCGCCGCGCTGCCGGGACGAAAAGTGCAACCCACATTCCGCCTCGTCATATCCTGAAAACCATATTTTTCACCGCTTGCCGCGAATACAAAGCGGACGGCGCCTGGAAGCGGCGCTGCCGTTTTTTGTTTTTCCGGCATTCAGATAGCGCTCCAGCATTGACATCATCCAGCCGCCAAACACAATGATTCCCACAAAGGTGATCGCCAGCAGCAGATTATCCATGGCTGTACCCCCTCACAATTCTAAAATTTCAGGAACCGCTGCACGTCCTTTTCGCTGCCCAGCAGTATGATGCGCTCTCCCGGACTGAACGCATGGGCAGGGCCGGGCATCGGTTCGACGTTGCCGTTTTTGCGTATGGCGAGGATGTTCAGGTGATACCTCTGCCGAACGGCCAGATCCACCACCGTATGGCCGATCCAGCTTTCAGGAATCTCCGTCTCGTAGATGGCGTATTCCGGGGAAAGGCAGACGTAATCGAAGATGTGATTGCTGCTGTAGCGCACGGCGGCCCAGTTCGCCATCTGTTTTTCGGGGTAGATCACCTCGTCCGCGCCGCAGGCGGTCAGAAACTGGGCGTGGGCGTCCCGGGCGACCCTCGCCAGCACAAAGGGCGCGCCCCGCTTTTTGAGCAGCGCCGTGATTTCCAGGGACGCCTGCAGGTCGTGCCCCATCGTGACCACGCACAGATCGAATTCCCGCACGCCAAGTGCGTCGATCAGGGCAGGGTCGGTGGCGTCGCCGATTTCGGCGTTGGTGACGTAGCTCATGGCGTCCTGCACCTTGCGCTCATCCTTGTCGATGGCCAGCACCTGATGATTCAGGTCGTGCAGCTTCTGCGCCATGTGGCGCCCGAAGCGCCCAAGACCGATCAGCAATACGTTTTTCATGGCGACCTCCCGTGGTTTGTATGTGGCATATTGTATCAGCACCGGCGTGAATGTGGCATTAAGCATTTTTCGGGAGCATTAAGATGACATAAAGCGTCCAGGGTCTTTATGCCGTCTTAATGCCCCGATCTTTTTTTTATTTTCCCTTTTATGGCGTTTGTGGTATAATAAACGGAAAATGGGGGAGGAGGCGGACGCATGTCGGAGCACGAGCGCATATTGGTGTGCGTTTCAGCCTCGCCCACCAACGCCGATGTGATACGCCGGGCCGCCGCCCTCTGCGACGCGCTGGGCGCGGAGATGATCGCGCTGTATGTGGAAAACCAGGAGGTCAACGACGAAACCCAGGCCAAGGCCGTTCACGATCACCTGGCCCTGGCGGAGCGCCAGGGGGCGCTTTTGACCACGATTTACGGCGACGACCCGGCCACCGCCATCGCCGAGTACGCCCGGGTCAGCGGCATCACCCGGATCGTGCTGGGCAAGAGCCCCGAGCGCAGGTTTCCCTATGCGACCAACAGGACGCTGATGTCCCGGCTGAATGAGCTGGCGCCGAACGTGGAGATCGTCATCGTGCCCAACCAGCTTCCCGCCGACACCGATTCCTTCCGGTTTCCCCGGCTGCTGCACCGGGAACGGCTCTCCTACGCGGATCTGATCAAGACGGCGCTGATCCTGGCGCTCTGTACCGGCGTGGGCTTCCTGTTCAGCGCGGTTGGGCTGGCCATCACAAATGTGGTGCTGATCTACATACTGGGCGTACTGGCTGTGGCCTTCGTCACCACCGGCTCGCTGTACAGCGTGCTCTCGTCGGTGCTGTCGGTGCTGGTGTTCAACTTCTTTTTCACGGAGCCCTATTATTCCCTGCACTCCAGCCCCGACTACTTCGCCACCTTCGCGGTGATGTTCACGGCGGCGCTGTTGTCAAGCTCCCTGACGAGCCGCGTCAAGGCCCAGTCCCTGCAGACGGCGAACAAGGCCTACCAGACCGAGGTGCTGCTGTCCACCAGCCAGCTGTTGCAAAAGGCCGAGGACAAGCAGGCCATATTGGAGGTCGCGCAGCGTCAGCTGAGCCGCCTGCTGGAGCACAGCGTGCTGCATTACGACATCGCGGATGGGGAAGTCGCCGCGGAGCCCGTGCTGTATACCATAGAAGGCGACGGCGGCTTTGACGGCGTGGACCTTGCGGGGGAGCGGCGGGTTGCCAACTGGGTGGGGCGCAATGCGCGGCACGCGGGCCGCACGACCCGCATGTTTCCCCAGGCCCGCTGCCTGTACATGGCCGTGCGCAGCGAGGGGACGGTCTGGGCGATCATCGGCATACGGGCCGACAATGCGCCCGCCATCGACGAATACCGCAAGAACCTGATGATTTCGATACTGGACGAATGCGCGTTGGCGGTGGAGAAGGACCACATGACGCGGGAGAAGCAGCGCATGGAGGAGAGCGCCCGCCAGGAGGCGCTGCGGGCCAACCTCCTGCGCTCCATATCCCACGATCTGCGCACGCCGCTGACCAGCATCTCCGGCAACGCGGCGCTGCTGATGGAGAACCAGGATCAGCTCAGCGATGAGAGCCGGGATCGGCTGTACGCCTCCATCTACGACGACGCCATCTGGCTGAACGGCCTGGTGGAAAACCTGCTCACCATCACCCGCACGGAGAACGGGTCCATGAAGCTGAACCTCCAGATGGAGCTGGCGGCGGACGCCGTGGAGGAGGCGCTGCGGCACATGGATCGGGACGCTGCGAAGCGGCAGGTTTCGACGTGCCTGCCGGACGAGGTGTTGATGGCGCGGATGGACGCGGGGCTGATCGTGCAGGTGCTGGTCAACCTGCTGAACAACGCGGTGAAATACACCCCGGAGGACGCGACAATCGTCGTCGGCGTGAAGCGGGCGGCGGACTGGGCGCTGTTCTGGGTGGTTGACGACGGGCAGGGCGTGACGCCGGGAGATGAGAAACGGGTGTTCGACATGTTCTACACCGGCGTCAAGCGCGGCCCGGACAGCCGCCGGGGCATCGGGCTGGGCCTTGCGCTGTGCAAGGCCATCGTCCAGGCCCACGGCGGCGTAATCGGCGTGGAAAACGTAAAACCCCACGGTGCGAAATTCTGGTTTACCCTTCCAATCTCGGAGGTCGAAGACTATGAACAATAAATCACTGATACTGGTCGTCGAGGATGACGCTGCGGTGCGCAACCTGATGGCGGTGGCGCTGGACACCCAGGGCTATCGCTATCACCTGGCGCGCAACGGCGCGGAGGCGCTGATCGAGGCTTCCAGTCACCAGCCCGCCGTGATGCTGTTGGATCTGGGCTTGCCGGACATGGAGGGCGTGGACATCATCCGCCGCGTGCGAAGCTGGACGGCCATGCCCATCATCGTGATCTCCGCCCGCAGCGAGGACGCCGACAAGGTGGAGGCCCTGGACGCCGGGGCGGACGACTATCTGACCAAGCCCTTCTCGGTGGACGAGCTGATGGCGCGGCTGCGGGTGGCGCTGAGGCGCGTGAACGCCGATGGGTCCGCCGGCGGCGAGAGCGCTGTGTATGAAAACGGCGGCCTGCGCATCGACTACGCGGCGGGATGCGCCTGGATCGGGGAGCGCGAAATACACCTGACGCCCATCGAATACAAGCTGCTGTGCCTGTTGGCGCGAAACACCGGCAAGGTGTTGACCCACAACTACATCCTCAAGGAAATCTGGGGCAGCTACACCGCCTCGGACGTGGGTTCGCTGCGGGTATTCATGGCCACGCTGCGCAAGAAGCTGCAGACGGGCGGCGGGGAACAGCCCTACATCCAGACCCACATCGGCATCGGCTATCGCATGCTGAAGCAGGATGTGCGGGCGGAGGAAGTCCCGTGACGGCTCAGCGCAGGCCGGAGGGCACGGATCGCCTGGGCAGCCCTGAGGCGTGGCTGATCTTCGGCTTTTTGGCGGTCATACTGGTCGGCACGGCGCTGCTGGCGCTGCCCGTCTCGGCGAAGGACGGACACAGCATCGGCGTATTTGACAGCCTGTTCACGGCGACCTCCGCCGTGTGCGTGACCGGACTGGTGGCGGTGGACACGGGCACGTCCTTCTCGCTGTTCGGGCAGGTCGTGCTGCTGGCGCTGATCCAGGTGGGCGGCCTGGGCTTCATGGTGTTCGCCGTCAGGCTGATGGCGATGCTGGGCAGGCGGTTTTCGATCAAGGGGCGCGTGCTGATCCGGGAATCGATGAACGGCGCGTCGCTGACCAACCTGGGCGAGCTGACGCGGCTGTACCTGCTTCTGGCGGTGGGCATCGAGGCGGTGGGCGCGCTGCTGCTCTCCATTCGCTTCATTCCCGTATATGGCATGAAGCGGGGTGCCTGGCTCGCGGTGTTTCACGCCGTCAGCGCCTTTTGCAACGCGGGTTTCGACCTGTTCGGCCACTTCGCCAGCCTGACGGCCTTTGACCGGGATCCGCTGGTGCTGTTGACCGTGGCGACGCTGATCGTGTCCGGCGGGCTGGGCTTTGCGGTCATACTGGAGGCGCTGCGCAACCGCCGGGGCTTTCCCGGCCTGTCGCTGCATGCGCGGATCGTGCTGTCCTCCACGCTGGGCCTGCTGGTGGCGGGCACGGTCTTCTTCCTGCTGGCGGAGCGCATGGACCCGCTGAATGCCTTCTTCCAGTCGGTCACCCTGCGCACGGCGGGCTTCAACGCCGTGGATCAGGCGGCGCTTCGGGACGGCTCCAAGCTGTTCGCCTGCCTGCTGATGGTCATCGGCGCGTCCCCGGCCTCCACGGGCGGCGGCATAAAGACCACCACTGCGGCGGTGGTGGTCATGCTGTTGACCAGCGTCATCAGGGGCGACAGCGAGGTCAACGCGGCGCGCCGCCGGGTCTCCGGCGACGCGGTGCGGCGGGCGCTGGCGGTGATGACGCTATTCATCTGCATGCTGATGCTGGGTACGCTCGTCGTGACCCTCGTTGAAGACGGACGCTTTTCCCTGGCGGACATACTGTTCGAGTGCTCCAGCGCCATCGGCACCGTGGGTGTTTCGGCCATCGGCACGCCGAACCTGCAGTGGGCCAGCCGCGTGATGCTCCTGCCGATGATGTTCCTGGGCCGCGTCGGTCCGCTGACCCTGGCCGGGGCGCTCGCCCGCCGCCAGGCGAGGCCCAGGAGCGCGTCAAAGTATCCCGAGGAGCGCATCATGATCGGATAGAGACGGTTGAAAGCGGGGATTGGCATGCTCGAAGTGACCTTTCAGACGCGGTGCGGCGCGATTCACTACTGGCTGAGCCCGCCGCCGGCTTCACAGGGCCCGACGCTCGTGTTCCTGCCGGGACTGACCGCCGACCACCGGCTGTTTGAAAGGCAGATCGGGTATTTCGGGGACAGGACCGGCGTGTTCGTATGGGACGCGCCGGGACATGCCGCCTCCTGGCCCTTCGATTTCAGCTTCGACATGGCGGACAAGGCCCGCTGGCTTGACGGGATTTTGCAGGCCGAGGGCGTAGAAAACCCGGTAATTGTCGGCCAGTCCATGGGCGGCTACGTGGGGCAGATGTACGCCCAGCTGTTTCCGGGGAAGCTCAGGGGCTTCATCGCCATCGACTCCGCGCCCCTTCAAAGGCGGTATGTGACCGCAGCGGAGATATGGCTGCTCAAGCGCATGGAGCCCGTGTACCGGCACTATCCCTGGCGATGGCTGCTGCGCTCCGGCACCCGGGGCGTGGCGGTAACGGAATACGGCAGGCGGCTGATGCGGGACATGATGATGGTCTACGACGGCGACCAGGCCCGCTACGCGAAGCTCTCCGGCCACGGCTTTCGCATGCTGGCCGAGGCGATGGAGGCCAATTTGCCCTATAAAATCGATTGCCCCGCGCTGCTGATCTGCGGGGAGAGGGATCGCGCCGGCTCCTGCATCCGCTATAACCGGGCGTGGCACAGAGAAACCGGCATCCCCATCCACTGGATCGGGGATGCCGGCCACAACGCCAACACCGACCGGCCGGAGGCGGTGAACCGGCTGATCGAGGCGTTTTTAGAATCCCTGTGACGAATCAACACAGGATAATATCATGTCTTGTCAGAACAATTACTCCTGCCTCCCCTGAGAGGGAGAACTGTGGTGACGGGGTTTATACTCTTCTCAAATTGAAATTGGAAGATCCTTCGCTGCGCTCAGATGACAAGCTTTTGACGCAACGGTGTCATTCTGAGCGGAGGCGAAGCCGAAGTCGAAGAATCTTTGTTTTATTTTCAATTTGAGAATAGTATTACTCTCCCGGTTCGGCCTTTGTCGTGAACGGAACGACAGCGCCCGAGGATTGGTTCATCCCGCGCTTCCGTCCAGCGCCAGCCGCATCAGCAGTATCGGCTGCCAGCCGTCGATGCGGGAGCGAAACCCCCTGGGATTGCGCCCGTATGCCACAAAGCCCTCGCTCCGGTAGAGGGCGACGGCGCGCTCGTTGGCCTCTACCGCCTGCAATTCCAGCTGCGCATAGCCCGCGGCCTTCGCGCATTCGATACAGGCCCGCGTCAGGGCGCGGCCTATGCCCAGGCCCCAGTAATCCATATCCACGCTGATGCCGAATTCGGCCCGGTGCTTCACCTTGTCCTTGTGGCCGACGCGCTCGATTCCGGCGCTGCCGACGACCCTGCCGTCGATTTCCGCGATGATCTCGATCTCGTTCGGGCTCATCGCCTTTTCCTTTAAGAAGGCCGCTTCCTGCGCCGCGTCCAGGCTGTTTTCGTCGGGGTAGCTGAGCAGCCAGTCCGTCTGCGCGTGGGTCAGCATGAAGTTGTCGAACAGGGCCTGCCCGTCCTGCGCGTCGCCGTTTCTCAGGACGCACGTCCGGCCATCCTTCAACGAAATCCTTTTATTGTACAGCATGCGCCTCACGCTCCGCCCAAGTTGCGCCGCGCCTCTTCATTGTTGCCGGTGATCATGGCCAGCTTTTCGCAGGCCGCCATCTCCGGGCAGCTGCCGCAGGTTTCAAGCCTCTTCCCCAAGGCGCACTGGCGGATGGGGCAGAGGGCTTCGCAGAAGGGCGTCTTGGCCCCGTCCACGCGGCATCCGTCGCAGTTGATCATCTCGGGCGTGATCGACACGCCGTTGAGCTCGGACCATTCCTTCGCCACCCTTGCGCGCAACGCGTCGTCGTCGTTGACGGTTGCGGTGCGGGCCTCGCAGCGCTCGCAATCCAGCCCGCAGTATGCGATCAAATCCTTCATAGCTACCTCCCCGTGTATTTGCTCATTCGGTCATAGTACAGGTCAGACGCCCGGCTTCTGCGCCCGCATGGCCAGAAAGGTCGGTATGTTCAAATCGTGCAGCCGGCCTTCGCCGTTGGTGTCCTCGTACAGCTCGCGCAGTATGAACCCCGCCTCCAGCTGGCCGCCGATCTGCTCCTCAAGGGTGTGGGAGAACTGGACCCCCGCGTCCTCGGCCTCCAGCTGCTTCATCTGGTCGGGGTTTTTCAGCGGGTTGAAGGGGAGCGCGTTCACGATCTCCCGTTCACCGGCGTCCACGATGTAGTTGACGTAGTGATCCGTGCCCGACAGCAGCACGCCGCCGGGCCTGAGCACCCGAAAGCATTCCCGCCAGATGGGGCGCACCGCCTCCACGTAGCAGTTTGAAACCGGGTGGAAGATGATGTCGAATGCCCCGTCCTCAAAGGGCAGGGGTTTGGTCATGTCCCCGCGGATGATCCTTATGTCGTAGCCCTCCCGGGCCGCGACCATGCGCTCGCTCTCGATTTGCAGGGGCGAGTAATCCAGCACCGTGCACACCGCGCCCAGCGCCGCGAATACGGGCATCTGCTGGCCGCCGCCGCTGGCGAGGCCCAACAGCTTTTTGCCCCTCAAATCGCCGAACCAGGCGTGGGGCACCGGCCTGTTGGGCGTTAGGCGCACGTCCCATGCGCCGGCCTTCGCCCTTTCGTAGACCTCATGGGAGATGGGCACGCCCCATTCCCAGCCCTCGCGGATCCATTTGTCGATGGTCCGCGCGTTGATATCCTGATAGGCCATATTGCTTTTCCCTCCTGCCGGGCTGACCCGGCGTTCGCATTGGCAGCGGCGGCAGATGGTCGCCGCCCGTCACACTTCCAGGCCCGCGTTTCGCCGGGTCAGGTTTTTCAGCCAGCGCTCCTTGCGCAGCCAGAAGTGGAAGATGATCAGCTTCACCGCGTCGATCAGCTTCACGCCGCAGTACAGCGCCACCGGGCCGACGTCGGTGTAAATCGCCAGCAGGAATACCATCGGTATCATCACCAGCAGCGTGAGCGCCGCGTCGGTGTAGGCGCCCATGGCCGTGTCGCCGCCCGCCCGGGCGATGGCCTGCTGGGTGTTCATGTACAGCCACACCGGCATCAGCAGCGACATCGTCATCACCATGCTCCGGCAGATTTCGATGGCACTGTCGCTGAGGCGGCCGAACACGACGGGTACCAGCAGCGTTGTGGCGAGGCCGAACGCCGTCATCAGCACGCTGAACACCGCCGAGCCGGACAGCAGCCAGGTCTTTTCCCGCCGCGCCTTTTCAAGGTCGCCCTCGCCGAGGGTCTTTCCCAGTATGACGCCCGTGGCGGAATAGATGCCGCCGAAGGCCACGAAGTAGAGGTTGGCGATGGCAAAGCTGGCGGCCATGCCCGACACCACGTCCGCGCCGCCCCTGCCGTTGTACAGGGCCGTGGTCACCGTCTCCGACAGCACCCACACCATCTCGCAGAACAGCACCAGCGCGCCCTTTTTGAGGATGGTCCGGAACAGCGCCCCGTCGATTTTGAAGAAGTCGCGAAGGGGTACCGCGAATTCCGGCTTTGTGCGCGCGTAGATCACGGCGAACAGTATCAGCTCCACCAGTCGTGCGATGACCGTGGCCAGCGCCGCGCCCCGCACGCCCAGCTTCGGGAAGCCGAGGTTGCCGTAGATCAGCAGCCAGTTGAAAACCGTGTTTGTCAGCGTGGCGACGACGGTCACGACCAGCGGCGCGTTCACCCGGCCCATGTCCCGCAGGGAGCTGGCGATACAGACGGAGACGGTCATGGGGAGGCCGACGAAGAACATGATGCGCATGTATTGAACCGCCTCGTCCAGGATCAGCCCGGCCTGGGTGTTGCCGATCAGCATCAATGAGAGCACCTGACGGGGAAATACGATGGTGACCAGAAAATAGGGGATGAACGCCGCCATTCCCGCGATCAGCTTGAAGCGGAACGCCTGGCCCATGCCCTCCCTGTCCTTCGCGCCGAAGAACTGGGTCATGAATATGCCGCCTGACATGCAGATGGTGTTGACGAACACCATGAACACGAACAGCACCTGCCCGGCCACGTTGACGCCGGACATGCAGATGTCCCCGAGGCCGGAGACCATGAAGTTGTCGATCAGCGACACCAGGCTCTGAATCAGCTGTTGCAGCATGATCGGCACCGCGATGGCCAGCGCCCCCCGGTAAAAGGTCCACGGGCCAAACAGACGGCCCCGGAATTGCTTGACGTATGCCATAATGTACTCGATTCCTGTCTTGAACGACATGTGTGCTTGCACTCTGAAAGCCGTTAGCGGCGGCCATCAACCGCCATTGTGGCGGCATGCCCTGGGGGAAATACCGCACAATGCTCATGGCGCATTAATACTCTTCTCAAATAAAAATGCAACATCTGTGGGCGCCTTTTTCGCCCTGGCTTAGCGTCACTTCGGTCAACGATGCGCTGCATCGTCTCCCTCCGTTCCGCGTTGCCAGAACGAAAAATCCATCCCACATCTTGTTTCATTTTTAATTGAGAATAGTATAACGGCTGAATTTCAGCCGCCTGCTTTCTGCTGATTTCTTGACTTGCCGCCAGCAAGCCTTCGAAACCTGCAGTTTGCAATCGACTAAAATTCATCTCGTTACTGCACGACTCGATTATGCGGTATTTCCCTGGGCCTGCTGCCGCAACACCGTCATTCACCTGTCTGCGGCTTGTGATTCACCAATTCCCTGAAAACAGCGTCCCGGTCGAAACGGCCTTCCGGCAGGCCGGGGATCTCCTTGTAGGCCTTGCAGACGGCGAGGCTCACCTCTGTCAGCACCGCGCTCATCTCCGCGTCGGTATAGGGACAATCATCCGTCACGATCAGCGTGGCGAAGCTGAACACCACCAGCCACAGGTCGCGGAAATAGCGGTCGGCGGTGGCCGCGTCCATGTTGTAGATGCGCGTCACCGAATCCCGCGCCAGATCCTGGGAGAGCTTCAGCGCCGCCATCGCGCCGCCGCCGCTCGCGCCGGGGGGCGTGAGAAACAGCAGCTTGTACAGTTCGGGTTCCTCCCTGGCGAAGCGAATGTACTGCTGCCCCAGGCCCAGGAAGGGGATGGGGCCCTTCAGCCCCCTCTCGATGTACGCCAGATAGCGCTCGCGGGCGAGGGTATAAACCTCCGCCTTCAGATGCTCCATCGTCTCAAACCAGGTGAAGATCGGCCCCACCGACACCTTCAACCGTCGGGCTACCTCCCGGGCCGTCACGGCGTCGATGCCCTTCTGACGGGCAACCTCCAGCGCCGCGTTGACGATTTCCGCCTTCTGATACTTCACCGTAGGCGGCATGGACACCATCCCTTTCATGGCAGGTGATAGATAACATTTGTTATATAACAAATGTTATTATAGCAGTAAACCCAACAGTTGTCAAGCGAGCGGAGTGTTATTTTTGAAAAGCCAATTCATCAGCCGTTACTGCTCAGCCTCCGGCTTCGCAGTAACTGTCGAAGGGGGACAGGTCCCCCTTCGAGACATCCCCCACAGATTTTGCTTGATTATCGCAGATAAT
>CACYZW010000005.1:60761-71694 GCA_902778995.1 uncultured Eubacteriales bacterium | reverse complement strand
CAACGGCTCCTCCCTGTCCGCCTGCGTGGACGGCAAGTGCGTGGACACCACCATGGGCATCACCCCGCTGGACGGCCTGGTGATGGGCACCCGCTGCGGCACCCTTGACCCCGCCGTGGTGGAATTCATCTGCAACCGCAAGAACATGACCCCCACCGAAGTGCTGACCATGATGAACAAGAAGTCCGGCCTGCTGGGCCTGGCCGGCGATTCCGACATGCGCAACGTCTGCGCCCGCTACGACGCCGGCGAGGAGAACGCCATACTCGCCATCGAGATGTGGGGCTACGTGCTGCGCAAGTACATCGGCTCCTTCGCGGCGGCCATGGGCGGCGTGGACGCCATCATCTTCACTGCCGGCATCGGCGAGAACGACTGCGCCGGACGCGCCCGCGCCGTCGAGGGCCTGGAATTCCTGGGCATCAAGCTGGATCCCGAGCGCAACAAGGTGCGCGGCGAGGAAGCGAAGATCTCCACCGACGACAGCAAGGTGCAGGTCTGGGTCATTCCCACCAACGAGGAGCTGGCCATCGCCCGCGATACGCTGGCCCTCGCCACCGGCAAGCCCATCTTTCGCTCTCGAAAAAATAACTTGCCAATCATCACGCAAACGATTATAATAGCAAAGGTTAGGGGGTATTGGGTTGGCACTGGATGTCGGCAACGCGCTTAAAAACCCGGGTCAGGTCTACGCCTTTGAATCGGACGTGGAATTGCCCGAGATGGAAGTGCTGGGCGATCCGGTTCGCTTTGAGGGCGTCAGCGTTCGGGGCGAATACTTCTGCACCGGCGACAGCCGCATCAGCCTGCGGGCCCATGTGGAAGCCGTCGTGCGAACCCGCTGCTCCCGATGCCTTGAACCCGTTCAGGAACCACTGAGCGCCGAGATCGACGCGCTCTACGCCAAGCAGCCCGACCCGGACGACCCGGATCTCTACTGCTTCGAGGCCCACGCGCTGGCCCTCGAGGACGCGGTGAAGGACGCGCTGCTGCTGGCGATGCGCACATGCCAGGAGGGCAACGTTGTCACCGGCCCCTTTTCGGCATTGAAAGATTATGTGCTAAATAACGAGGAGGTGTAACAATGGCCACTCCCAAGGGAAAAGTCTCCAAGGCAAGAAGAGATTCTCGTCGCAGCGCTCATTGGAAGCTGTCCGCACCGGGCATCGTGAAGTGCCCCCGCTGCGGCAAGATGAAGCTGAGCCACCGCGTGTGCAAGTTCTGCGGCTACTATGACGGCCAGGAGATCATCAAGGTTGAAGCCGCGAAGTGATCGCGCGCAGACCGTTTATTTCAGCCCGTCCGGAAATACCGGACGGGCTGTTTCAACCATAGAAGAAGGTAATGCATATGTTCAACGGCTTTTCTCAGGCCACCGGCGATTTTCTGTGGGGCCTTTCCATGAACAACAACCGGGAGTGGTTCAATGCCCACCGCCAGGAATACGAGGATCACCTGAACCAGCCCTTCCGCGCCCTGACCCTTGAAACGCTGGCGCTGCTGCAAAGGCGCTTCCCGGACCAGGATTTCCAGGCGCACATCGCCCGGATATGGCGGGACGCCCGCCGCCTGTTCGGCAGGGGGCCCTTCAAGGATCACCTGTGGTTTTCCATACAGTCCGGCGAGCGCAAGGCCAGCGGCCCGATGTTCTGGTTCGAGCTGGACGGCACGGGCTGGAGCTACGGCGCGGGCAACTGGGAGGACGCCGCCGATTACGCCGCCGCCTGGCGCGCGCTGATCGACGCAAACCCGGCGCGCTTTGAGAAGCTGGTTCGGGGCATCGAGGCCAGCGGCCCCTATCGCCTGTGGGGGGAGGTTTACAAGCGCCCCAAGGCCGAACGGGGCGAGCTGCTCAACCCCTGGTACAACCGCCGTCACATCTCCGTGGGCCGGGAGCAGCCCTACGGCGGCGAGATGTTCACCCCGGAGTTTCCGGAATACCTGGCGGAGCGCTTCGCCGAGCTGATGCCCTTCTATCTGTTCCTGCGCGAGGTGTGGAACAACGTGCTGATCGAAAGGGCGGGGCGGGGGAAGTGTTGAGCGCTTAGCGTTGAGGGTGAGATGATAAACCGGGCCGCGGGAGTTTTCCCGCGGCCCGAAGTGTTTGCAACCGTTAAGGAAACACCGCATGATCGAGTCGTGCAGTAACGAGATGAATTTTAGTCAGATGCGAACTGCAAAAACCGCAGGTTACCTTGATTGGTAATCAAGGGTTTTGCAGGCAGCAGGCGGCTGAAATTCAGCCGTTAATGCGCCATGAGCATTGTGCGGTATTTCCTTAAGGCTTCCAGGTTGTCTTGTCGGCGAAGGTGACCTCCGTGATCTTGAACTTGACGGAGCGGGTGTCGTCGTTGACGGTGTAGTCGTTATAACGGTAGTCATGCGGGGCTATGTCGTCGTTGAAATAGTAATAGTCATAAGGGCTTTGCAACTTTACGCCACGGTTGTCGTATTGCAGGATGTCGAACGTCACGTAGATGATCTTCTTGTTGGAGTGGTTCGTGAATTTCACGCCGACTTCCCAGTAAGGCAGGTCATCGAAAATATCCCTATCCTCCTTGATCGTCAGCGGGTTGACCACCGTCACCGCGCATTTCAGGGTCTTGCCGCCCTCGATCTTCGCCGTGATGGTGGCGGTGCCGGTCTTGACGGCCTTGATGGATGCGGCGCTTGAATCGCTCTTCGTGATCTTTACCACGCCATCGTCGGAGGTCGACCAGGTCACCTTGCGCTTCAACGCGCCGGTGAGCTTGATCCTGGCGTAATCGATGGTCGAGATCGTCAGCTTTTCCGCGGAGAGTGCCGCCGGGTCGGTGACGGTGAGCTTGCAGGTGTAAGTCTTGCCGTTTTTCACCTTTGCGGTGATGGTGCACTTGCCCATGTACACCGCGGTGACGACACCGTCCTTCACTGTGGCAACCTTCCTGTCACTGGAAGTCCAGGTGACCTTGCGACCTGCGAGCTTGTCGATGGTCAGCTTATGGGTTTCGCCGGCTTTTAGGGAAAGGGTTCTCTCTGACAGCTTTGCCGGGTCGGTGACGGTGAGCTTGCAGCTCAGGCTTTTGCTGCCTACCTTGGCGGTAATCGTGCACTTGCCGCCGCCGGTAGGCGTGACCTTGCCATTATTGACGGTAGCGACCTTGGTATTGCTGGAGGACCATACGACCCTGCGGCCAGCGGTGTAGGTGACGACTAATCTGAGTGTCTCGTCGATATCCAGTGAAGCGCTTTTTATGGGCTTGCACTTTTTTTCGTAATACTCCGATTTGCTCGAATAGTGATAGTACCAGTCGTAATACTCGGATTCACTGTCGTATTTGTAGAGCTTGGCACGATCGGTTACTGAGACAGCGCACTTCAGCGTCTTGCCGCTTTTTACCTTTGCGGTGATGGTGCACTTGCCGCCGCCGGTAGCGGTCACCGTGCCGTCCTTGACGGTGGCGACGTTTTTGTTGCTGGAGGTCCAGGTGACCGAACGTCCAGCGAGATTGCTGACGGTCAGCCTGGCGGTTTTACCGGCATTGAGGGTAAGCGACGTTTTGGATATTTCGGCGCCATCCTTGACCGTTATCTTGCAGGTGAGTTTCTTGCCGTCTTTGATCTGGGCGGTGATGGTACACTCGCCCACTTTGATGGCAGTGACTTTGCCATCCTTGACGGTAGCGACGGCGGTATTGCTGGAGGTCCATGTGACTGGGCGTTTTGCCAACCCGGTGATGGTCAGCGTATGGGTACTGCCCAACATGAGGGAAAGCGCCATGTCGGATATAGCAGCGTCATCCTTGACGGTGAGTTTGCAGGTCAACGTCCTGGCTTCGAGGTATTGACTCTTGCTGAGCTTTGCGGTGATGGTGCATCTGCCCGCCTTTTTAGGTGTGATGTTGCCGTTCTTGACAGTGGCGACGGCAGTGTCGCTGGAAGTCCAGCTAACTGTGCGATTCAAAAGCCCGGTGATTTCCAGCGAATAGGTCTCTCCAAGATTCAGGGTCAACGTCGTATCGCTGATTTCAGCGGGGTCGTAGACCGTGACGTCGCAATTTAAGGTCTTGCCGCTCTCCAGGGTTGCGGAGATGACGCACTTGCCGACCTTCTTGGCTGTCACCTTGCCATTGTCGACAGTGGCAACGGCGGTGTCGCTGGAGGACCAGGCGACGTTGCTGACTTTTTTACCTGTATCATAAACATTCAACTGGTGAGTTTTTCCTGACACCAGTTTTAGTGTTTTTTCACTGAGGCCCTCCTTGATGATGTCGTAATTGTAGCCGTTTTCTTCGGCCCAATCGATGGCATCGGATCCGCTGATGATGTGAAAGGTGGGGTGAGAGCCAAAAAATGCATCGTCGCCATCATCATCATACTCAATGGTTATCTTCCTGGCAAGGATAGTGACACTGTTCAGGCACTCGCACCAAACAAAGGCCCCATACCCAATGCTTGTGACGCTGTTGGGGATAGTAACGCTGGTCAGGCTTTTGCAATATGCGAAGGCCCAATTCCCAATGCTGGTGACGCTGTTGGGAATGGTGACGCTGGTCAGGCTTTCGCAATATGCGAAGGCATCCTCCCCAATGCTGGTGACGCTGTTGGGAATGGTGACGCTGGTCAGGCTGTCGCAGTCGCTAAAGGCATACTTCCCAATGCTGGTGACGCTGTTGGGAATGGTGACGCTGGTCAGGCTGGAGCACCACCAGAAAGCACTCACCCCAATGCTGGTGACGCTGTCAGGGATGGTGACGCTGGTCAGGCTTTTGTTTTCGTAGAAGGCCTCGTTGCCGATTTTCTTAACGCCATCGGGGATGACCACATCGCCGCCATCGCCCCTGTACTTGACCAGCACGCCATTTTCGTCGATTTCAAAATCGCTGTCCGAGTCGTCCTCATCCTCTTCCTCGTCGTAATATTCGTCTTCATCCTCTTCCTCGTCGTAATATTCGTCCTCGTCCTCATCATCATAATTATTCTGTAAACCCTCAACTAAGTCGATCTTCGGGTCAAGCGCGGGGAGATCGACGCCGTCCAGCTGCAAGCCGTCGTCCAGCACTAGCCCGCCGTCGGGTCCATTTGCTCCGTTTTCCGGGTCGATTTCCAGCTCGATGCTCCCGGGATTTACCGGGGCATTGATTTCAAGCTCCACGTTCATCTCCGCGACGGTGGTACACGCGCCGCAGAGCATCAGCGCCGCCAGCAGCGCGGCCAGGATTCGGTTGAAGCGCTTCATGGGACAGTCCTCCACTGACAGATTATTCCTGTTGAAAGTATAGCGCATCTGAAAGTGATATGCAATAGTCACATGAAGAAAATACAGAAAAATGGGGAGATATGATGGCTGCGAATTGGGGAGGACGACCTCTTTCGTCATTTGCTTCGCAAATGCCACCCGCCCCTGAACCGCAGGCTGTGCCTGCCGGGGAAGGCTTTTGGAGGGCCGCGTTCTTCCAACAAATCCGACTTTCCTGTATAAAATGCACCAAATCTGTCGACGCTTAGAACACATCCCCATGGAAACGGAGGCATTGTTCTGAATCGTCGTTTTATTTTTGGATGGATACTTATTTTGCTGCTGGCCGCCGTTCCGGCGCGGGCGGCTTCGCTCAACGACGTGCCGGTGGGCGAATACATCCGGCTGCACGTGATGGCCGAGGACGACAGCGACGCGGCCCAGGCGTTGAAGCTGGAGGTGCGGGACGCCTGTCTGACCGCCGCGCGGGCGCTGCTTGCGGACTGCGACGGCGCGGACGCGGCCTGGGCGCGCATCGGGGAGAACCGGGTCGCGCTGGCGGCGGCGGCGACAGAGCGCGCCCGTGAATTGGGCTATGCGGGCGAGATCAAAGCCGTTGCGGGGGTGTTCGACTTCCCGGATCGGTACTATGGCGGCGTTTTCGTGCCCGCCGGGCGCTACCGGGCGCTGCGGGTGGTGATCGGCGCGGGGGCGGGCCACAACTGGTGGTGCGTGCTGTACCCGTCGCTTTGCCTGCCGGAAGGCCCGGAGGGCGGGATGCCCTTTCACTCCGCGATACTGGACTGGCTGCGGGGGCTGCTGGGAGGTGGGCGCTGATGGGATTTCGGCGATGGCTGGCGCTGCTGGCGGCGCTGGCCCTGGCGCTGGCGCCGGTGGCGATGGCGGCGGTGCTGGAGGTGGGCTCCCGGGGGAGCGACGTGACCGCGGTGCAGAAGAAGCTGATCCAGTGGGGCTATCTCACCGGCACGGCGGACGGGCGGTACGGCGAAAAGACCCGCGCGGCGGTGGCGGCGTTCCAGCGCAGGAACGGCCTGGCGGCTGACGGGCGCGTGGGCGCGAGCACGGCGAAGGCCATGGGCGTGACGCTGTCCGGCGGCAGCGGGGCGGTGGCGGCGTCAGCCTCGGTCATATCGGCGGATCACCGGCTGCTGGCGCGGCTGGTGTACGCGGAGGCCAGGGGTGAGGCCTACAAGGGCCAGGTGGCCGTGGCGGCGGTGGTGCTGAACCGGGTGGACAGCGCGTCCTTTCCCAATACGATCTCCGGCGTGATCTTCCAGTCCGGGGCGTTCAGCTGCGTGAGCAACGGGTCGATCAACAACACCCCGGACAGCACCGCCGTCCGCGCCGCGCTGGACGCGCTGAACGGCTGGGACCCCACCGGCGGCTGCCTGTATTACTACAACCCGAGGGGCACCGACGACGCGTGGATACGCACCCGGACGGTCAAGACGGTGATCGGGAACCATCAGTTCGCGGTGTAGCGTGATACCGACACCCTGACAGATTTTGCCCGAGGGGCAGGACCTCCAGCCGCAAAACCCGCAGGGCAGCCTTTTTGCGCGG
Organism: uncultured Eubacteriales bacterium; assembly: GCA_902778995.1. Taxonomy (GTDB): domain Bacteria; phylum Bacillota; class Clostridia; order Christensenellales; family Aristaeellaceae; genus UBA2862. The sequence goes on along the minus strand of CACYZW010000005.1, from coordinate 64,892 downwards.
GTCGACATCTGTGGAATCGCGCGCGTTTCTCGCGCACGAGATGGCTCCCTGCCACGAGAAAGGCTCCGCACGCGGCGTACATGCCGCCGCGTGCGATTGAAGATCGGTACGCTTAGCCCCGATCCCCCCGGCAAGTCAGTTTCATTGCAATAATGAGGAGATGGATTATGAACGAAACCTACTACGTATCCGACGTGCGCGCCAGGGACTGGACGCGGGTTCTGAACGTGGCGCTGGCGGCGCTGCTGGCGGGCGTGCTGGCGTTCTCCTGGGCGCAGACGGCCCGGCTGACCGAGGCCAACGCCCGCATCAACGCCGTGGTGCAGAAGGCCTTTTACGAGACCTGCGAGCTGACCGAGGGCGTGTCGGTCAACTTCCGAAAGGCGCTGGTGGCGGGGGAGACGGGCCAGCTGCAGGCGCTGCTGAACGAAATCGCGCTGCAGACCCAGGGGGCGCTGTCCAACCTGGCGCTGCTGCCCCTGGGCCAGGAGACCGTATCGGGGACGCTGAAATTCATCAACCAGGCGGGGGACTTCGCCAGCGCCCTGTCCGTGCGGCTGGGCAACGGCGGCGAAGTGACCGGGGAGGACTATGAGGCGATGTCGCGGCTGTCGGAGACGGCGGCGGCCTTCTCGGTGGGCATGGGGCGGCTGCTGGACCGGTATGAGCGGGGCGAGGCGGTGTTCGACATGAGCGACGCCGGGACGGGGGAGGAGCGCCTGTACCCCATCACCGGGCCCGCGACGGAATACCCGACGCTGCTGTACGACGGCCCCTTCTCCGACGGGCGCGCGGACGGCGAATTCAAGGCGCTGGCGGGGCTGGGGGCGGTGAGCGAGGCCCAGGCGCGGCAGGCGCTGACGGCCTTCGCGGGACGGCAGGCGGAAGAGCTGGCGTTCACCGGCGAGAGCGAGATTCCGGTGGCCTGCTATGAGTACACGCTGCGGCTGGGGAATTACCGGCTCAGCGCCGGGGTCACGAAGGCCGGGGGCGAGGTGCTGTATATGCTCTGCGACAGCGCCGCCGGTGAGGCGGTGCTCACAGACCGGCAGGTGGTGGACGCCGCCCGAGCGTTCCTGCTCTCCCGGGGCTACGGCGAGATGGCGCTGAGCTATTCCAGCCGGTTCGAGGGGATACTGACGGCGAACTTCGCCGCCGTGCAGGACGGCGTGGTGCTCTATCCGGACCTGGTGAAGGTGCAGGTGTCCCTGGCGGACGGTGCGGTCATCGGGCTGGAGGCGGCGAATTACCTGATGAACCACGTGAACCGTTCGCTGGCGCTGCCAAAGCTGACGGAGGCCGACGCCGTGGCCCGCATCGGCGGCGCGCTGACGCCGGTGAGCGCGCGGCTGTGCGTGATACCGGAAAACGACGGGGAATACCTGTGCTACGAGGTCAAGGCGGCGTCCGGACAGGACACGTTCCTGGCGTACATCGACGCCATGACCGGTGTGGAGCGCAGGCTGATGCAGGTGATTTCTGACGAGAACGGGGCGATGGTGATGTGAAGACGATGAACACCTATTCACCCCCGCGAACGTACCCGCATAGTATGCCGCATACGGGGTATGCGGAGCGTGATACCATGATCAACAGGGGCGATCTGTTCAGCGCCTGCCTGGACCCGGTGGTTGGGTCTGAGCAGGGGGGCATCCGCCCGGTGCTGGTGATTCAGAACGACGTGGGGAACCGGTACAGCCCCACGGTGATCGTGCTGGCCGTCACGGGCCAGATGAGCAAGGCGCGGCTGCCCACCCATGTGCCCATCGCCTGCGAGGGGACGGGGCTGGTCAAGGACAGCGTGGTGCTGGCCGAGCAGATCCGGACGCTGGACAAGCGCCGCCTGCGGGAGCGCATCGGGGCGCTGAAGCCCGAGGCGATGGCACGGGTGAGCGAGGCGCTCAAGGTGTCGCTGGGGTTTGCGGGCCAGGGGCATTAGAGTGAAAAATTGAGTGAGAAATAGAGAATGGGGAATTCATTCCAGCCATATCGCCTCGATTTGCCAGGGCGATTGTGGGGCGACGGAGGGCTCGGCGCGGTAGTAGAGCGGGCGGACCGTGGCAAGGTGATCGTTCGGGGCGCGGAGCAGGCCCACGCAGGGGCGGGCGTCGGGAACGCCGTATTTCATCGGCACACAGAGGTCGCAAATTTCGCCGACGGCGTCGAGGGGGCGTTCGGCGGCGAGGGCGGGGGAGAGATAGCCCTGGGATTCGCCGGGCAGACCCGCCAGCGCGGCTTCGACGGCGGCGATCATGGTCTCCCCGGCGTCGACGGGTCGACGGGGGCCGCCGGCGCCCCATGCGCTCTCGGCGGAGACGCAGTGCAGGCCCTCGCCGTCCACGAGCCACTGCTCCAGCTGGCCGTGGCCCACAAGGTCATTCAGCGAGGCGAACGCGCTGAACAGGCCGCCGTCCCCGGGCTCGATGACGTCGGCGGTCAGCAGCCCGGTTTGCGCGGACAGATCGGCGGCGAGGGCGGCGAGGTATTGCTCGCCGCCCTCCGTTTTGCCCATCAGGGCGGCCGCGCCATTCAGGCGCAGAAGCCGCGGCAGGCCCGCGCCGTCGGGCAGCGCCACGGGTACGCCGTTCAGCGAGAGGGTGGCGGACGAACCGCGGGACATCGCGCAGGGCAGTCCCTCCAGCGTGAAGCGCTCGACGCCGTGGCGCGGCGGGGTCAGCTCGATCTCCAGCGCGCCGCCGGGCCATGCGACGCAGCAGAGCCCGTCGGCATCGGCCAGGGGTTCCGCCAGCGGTACGCCCCCGGAGAGCACCAGCCGCCGGGCCATGCCGCCGCAGTCGCCCTCCAGCGGGACGTATTCCAGATAGAGCGCACCGCTGGGCGATACGGGCGCAAACAGCGGGCGCTGCGGGGAGGCTTCCCCGGCAAAGCGCCCGTTCAGGTAGATCATGCCCGCTGAGGGCGTGAGGCAGATGATGGTCGGCTGCATGGCGATCCCCTCCCGCAGACAGGATATGAGGGCGGGAGGGGGTAAAATGCGGATTTGACTCGGAGCGATAAATCGGTATTCACCCCATCGCCTTCTTCATTTCCGCCACGACCTGAGGGATCAGCTCGATCAGGCGGTCGATGGGCTGGTAGCACTGGGCGGGCAGCAGCCGAACGGCGTCGGGGCCGGTCACCAGGAAGCCCAGGGGCTGGACGGTAACGCCGGCCCCCGCGCCGCCGGCGAAGGGCAATTCGTCCTGGGAGGGCGCGGTGTGCTGGGCGTTTGGCGCCCTGTATTCGCCGCCGCCGGCCACGAAGCCGAAGCTGACCCTGGAAATGGGCACTACGGTGGCGCCGTCCGCCGTGGCAATGGGCTCTCCCACGACGGTGTTCACGTCGATCATATCCCGGATGCTCTCCATGGTGGTGGTCATCATGCCTTCAATCGGGTGTCTGTCCATCTTGCAAGCCTCCTGCTGATGCTTTCTATGCCGCTCATGGCGATCACGCTCATAATTTGTCCGGATCGCAGCCGTATCATACCCGTCAGCTCGATGCAAACGTCGTCTCCGGCAAACAGGGGAGCGACGTCGACCTCCACCTGTCCCGCGCGGCTGCCCAGCGCGGCGGCTATGGCCTGAATCGCGCCGCAGGCTGTGGCGGTGGCCGCCGCGTCGCCCAGATCCAGTTGGCCCTGCACGCGTATGTGCGCGCCGCGCAGACGCCTTGCCGCCCGCCAGAGGAGCTTTCCGGCACTGCGGTCGCGTCGGCGCCTGCTCGCAGGGGGTGTGCCCGTCCTTGCCCGGCGCAGGGCAAAGCGGCGCTCAAAGGCGCTTACGCCCACGCCGAAGCGCAGCCCGCCACGGGTGGACAGGCTGAACGCCCCGCAGATCGGTACGGCGCAGAGATAGAACAGGGCTTGAAGTATGGCGGCGATGACGACGGGCATGGCGCGGCTCCTTTTTGAAATTGAGAAAGGGGGACGAAGCATGTAATCCCCGACAGTGCGGATTTAGCGGCCAGGTTATCTATGATAATCAGGCAACATCTCTGTGGCGGACATATCGTTACTGCTCAGGGTTCCCCTTTCCAATCGGGGGCGGCGGCGTGTACGCCGACCCCGCAGGCATTTTTCTGGCGGAAAATCCCATTTTCCAGAAGAAAAATGCCTTCCTTGCAGATTTT
>CACYZW010000005.1:0-60731 GCA_902778995.1 uncultured Eubacteriales bacterium | reverse complement strand
GCCAAAGGCCGGGACGCGGACGGTTCAATCCTGCGGATTGAAGCGTCGCGCCTGTTCGAAGGGGGACCTGTCCCCCTTCGACAGTTACTGCGAAGCCGGAGGCTGAGCAGTAACGTCATATCCCCATATGGTCCATATTATTCTTGCTTTCGATTGAAAATATGTGTTATAATGGGAAAAGGGAGAATATGGATCGATGCGCGGAGGACTTGAGGATGGGCGTTATAACGGCGGAGGTCAAGGGACTGCGGCTGGTACTGGAGACCGCGCCGTCGCTGTTTTCACCTCTGCGGGCGGATCGGGGCACGATGGCCATGCTCTCCTGTGTGGATTTTGCGCCGGGTATGCGGGTGTTGGATCTGGGCTGCGGATGCGGACTGGTGGGCATAACGGCGGCCAGGCTGTGCGGCGCGGAGAACGTGGTGATGTGCGACATCGACCCGCTGGCCGTTGAAATCGCCGCGCGCAACGCGGCGCGAAACGGCGTGGCGCGCGCAAAGACCGTGCTGTCCGACGGCTTTTCGGCGCTCGAGGACACCGGGTTTGACCTGATCCTGTCCAACCCGCCCTATCAGAGCGATTTTTCCGTGGCGAAGGGCTTTATTGAGAAGGGCTTCAACCGGCTGAAGCTCGGCGGCAGGCTGGTGATGGTGACGAAGCGAAGGGAATGGTATCGCAACAGGATGATCGCCATATTCGGCGGCGTCAGGATCCGGGAAATCGACGGCTATTTCGTGTTCGAAGCTGAAAAGCGGGACGCGCGCTATGCCAACAGGCGATGATTTCCGAATCGGCATCCCGCAGGCGGATATGCCCTGAACGCGGGCGCGACGCCGACATTCGGCCCATGGACAGGCCGGAAGGCCGCCGCAATGCGTGCGGTTCCCCGGTTTTCGATCCCGCTGGCGCAATGCAATCAAACCAAGGCACAAGGAGGCTGACTCCATGATACACGTCGATAACGCGCTGTGGCTGCTGATGGAGAAGGACCCGACCCTGAATCCCTATGCCGGGGAGATCAGGATGCACCTCGACCGATTCAACGACCGGCGCTGGCATCTGGCGGGGGAGGGAAGCCTCTCGGACTTCGCCAACGGCCACCGCTACTTTGGCTTTCACAGAACCGAAACCGGGTGGGTGTACCGGGAGTGGCTGCCCGGCGCGGACGCCGCCTGGCTGACCGGCGATTTCAACGGCTGGGCGAAGTGGGACTGTCCCCTCAGCCACATCGGCAACGGCGTGTGGGAAGTCTGCCTCGACGGCTGGGACGCCCTGAAGCACGGCCAGTTCGTCAAGCTGATGGTGGGAAGGCAGGGCGCCAGCTTCGAGCGCATCCCGGCCTACATGACCCGGTGCGTGATGGACATGGCGACGGAGACCCTTTGCGGGCAGATCTGGATGCCGGACGAGCCCTTTGAGTGGACGGACTGGGATTACTTCGGCAGGCAGCGCCCCGATTCCCCGATGATCTACGAAGCCCACATCGGCATGTCCCAGGAGCACGGCCACATCGGTTCCTACCGTGAATTTGCCGATGAAACCCTCGGCTGGATCAAGTACGCGGGCTACAACACCGTGCAGCTGATGGCGATACAGGAGCATCCCTACTATGCCTCCTTCGGCTACCAGGTGACCAACTTCTTCGCGCCGTCCCACCGCTACGGTACGCCGGACGATTTGAAGTACCTGATCAACAAGGCCCACGGCATGGGCATTTCCGTGCTGCTGGACGTGGTGCACAGCCACGCCTGCCCGAACGTGGGCGAGGGCCTGAACCAGCTGGACGGCACGAATTACCAGTATTTCCACGACGGCGCGCGGGGCTGGCACGCGGGCTGGCAGACGCGGATATTCGACTATTCCAAGCACGAGGTGCTCCACTTCCTGCTGTCGAACCTCAAATACTGGATGGAGGAGTTCCACTTCGACGGCTTCCGATTCGACGGCGTGACCTCCATCATGTACGAAAACCACGGCCTGGAGGGCTTCGGCGGCTACGATTCCCTGTTCTCGATGAACACCAACGTGGACGGGCGCATCTATTTGATGCTGGCGAACGAGCTGATACATGGCTACAACAGCAAGGCCATGACCATCGCCGAGGATGTCAGCGCCTTTCCGGGCATGTGCCTGCCGCTGGAGTACGGCGGCGTGGGCTTCGACTACCGGCTGTCCATGGGCATACCGGACATGTGGATCAAGCTGGTCAAGGACCAGATGCAGGATTACTGGGACATGCACTACCTGTGGCACGAGCTGACCTGGGGACGCCCCGGCGAGATGAGCATCGGCTATGCCGAGTCCCACGACCAGGCGCTGGTGGGCGACCAGTCGCTGATGTTCCGGCTGGCGGGCGCGGAGATGTACGACGGCATGAAAAAGGATTACCACACCCCCACCATGGACCGGGCCATCGACATGCACAAGGTCATACGCTTTCTGACCTGCGCCACGGCGGGAAATGGCTATCTGAACTTCATCGGCAACGAATTCGGACATCCCGAGTGGGTGGACTTTCCGAGGGAGGGCAACAACTGGAGCTATCACTACGCCCGCAGACAGTGGTCGCTGGTGCACGACTGGGACATGAAGTTCGACTGGCTGGCGGCCTTTGACCGGGCCATGACCTACCACATGAACACCCACAAGGTACACTGCACCGGCCCGGCGGAGAGCCTGTGGATCGACAACTACCGCAAGCTCATCATCTTTGCACGGGGCGGATTGCTGTACGCCTTCAACCTGCATCCCACCTGGTCCCAGGAGGGCGTGTTCATCAACTGTCGCGTCACCGGCCCCGGCGGGTACAAGGTCGTGCTTTCCACCGACGACTGGCCCTTCGGCGGCCAGAGCCGCACCGACATGGATTATATCTACCACGCCCGGGAGACAGAGTTCGGCTACGGCATACAGCTGTACCTGCCCTGCCGCTGCGGCGTGGCGCTGAAAAAGGTGGTGTGGTAACCGGGCGCTGTCCCGGTACTGTCGAACCATCGCCGGGCGGCTGGGGCCCTCCCCAACAAATACAGGCGCGTTCAAGGAGCTGATTATGCACATCAACTTCGTCTGGCCGGGGACGTTTGATGCGGACAAGGCGCATCGCAGGAGGTATCGGGAGGTCTCCATCGACGGCTGCAAGCTCATCGGACGGGGGGCCAAGGGCGCTGTGTACCGCTACGACGACGAGCTGGTGATCAAGGTGAACGATCAGAAAAACACCTTTCACGACGTGGAGCGGGAGATCGCCCTCAGCCGAAAGGCGTTTATCATGGGCATTCCCACCGCGATTCCCTTCGGCATCGTCTCCGTAAAGGCGTCAAGCCCCGAGGGTCCGTCGGTTTTGACCTTGGCAAAAACGACGGCGGCTCAAATCGAAGATCTGGGCAGCGGCGCCGTGGATCGGTACGGGGCCATGTACGAGCTGGTGGAGTCGGAGACGATTTCGAGGTACATCGCCGGGAGCCCCGGACAAGTGGATACCTATGCGAGGATCATGGCGGAGCTGGCCCATACGATCCACGTCATCGAGGCTTCCGGGAACGACTTCCCGGAGGCTGTGGAAAGGCTGAGAACCTATATCGAAGGCGGGGTTGGGCGCGTGGACCGGGCGCTCGCAAAAAAGTGCATGGGACTTGTGAATGAAATCTCCGTTCGCAAGACCCTGCTCCACGGGGATTTCCACACGGGTAACGTATTTTTACAAGATGGGGAGCCGCTGCTGATCGACATGGATCGGTTCTCCACGGGACATCCCATCGCGGAAATCAGCGACCTGTATTACTTCTATGTGGTGCTGGGCGAGGACGATCCGAAGATGGCTGAGCGCTTCAAGGGCTTTTCCTATGAAACCTCCCGACAGTTTTTCCACCGCTTCCTGGCCCACTACCTGGAGACAGAGGATGAGGCGCGGCTGAGGGCGGTGCGGGAAAAGGCGTCGATCGTGAGCTATTCCCGGATGATCCGCAAGATATACAGGAGGCACGGGCTGACCGATGGGGACCGGGAGAAAATCGAGCACTACAGGCTGAAAATCGCAGCGCTGGTGGACAGGCTGGATACGATACTGTTTTGAGCGCGACTGAATCAGGCAACGCCGCACGATGCTCATGGCGCTAACGGCTGAATTTCAGCCGCCTGCTGTCCGCAAAACCCTTGATTACCAATCCAGGTAAACTGTGGTTTTTACATTTCGCATCTGACTAAAATTCATCTCGTTGCTGCACGACTCGATTATGCGGTGTTTTCTTAAGAAATCGCGCGAGGGAAGATGTGGACGAGGCCGGAGGACCCGGACGACCAAAGGAGGCGTCGCCGTGCAGACAGCGCTGCTTGTGATTGATATGCAGAACGATTACCTGTGGGAGCAACGCAAGGGGCGTTTTTCCTATGACACGCCGCGGCTGGTCGCATCCGTAAACGGGCTGATCCATCGGCACCAGCGGGTCATCTACATTCGCCACATCATACAAAACCTTCCCACAAACCGGCTCCTGTTCGGCTATTCGATCGCGGGGACGGAAGGCGCGGAGCTGTACGGCGGGCTGGATGTGGTCTCCGGCCACTGCTTTGACAAGTACTTTGGCGATGCGCTAACAAACGGGGCGTTGAGAAAGCTGCTGAAAGCGCAGGGCGTCGACACGGTGCGTCTGTGCGGCCTGGATGAATGCGGCTGCGTCGCCGCCACGGCCCTGGGCGCGGTCAGGAGGGGATTAAAAGCGGAAATATTGCGCCGGGGGACCGCTACGGTGTTTCCTGCCGCGAAGGTATCCGATACCCATGAAAGGCTGCGTCGGGCGGGCGTCCGATGGAGAGACGAGGGATGATTTGTGGCGGTACATATTGTGGGCGCGGGGGCTTTATGCGCATCCCCGCGCTCTTGTCATATTGTGTTCAGGCCGCCTGGATCACGGCGTAGCGATCGGAGCCCACCACGTACATCATGTTGCGGTAGGGGTCCAAATCGCCCTTCATGACCTGGGAGAAGATCCGGGCGGTGCAGCCGGATACCAGTGCCACGCCCTGCGCGTTGCTGCTCACGGGCTGCTGCCGGTTGCGGGACTGCACGTTCCAGAACACCACCCGGGGCAGACGGTAGCCGTAACGCCGGTACAGCTCATTGGCCTGCTCGAAGTTGGTCAGGGAGGCGTTCTTTGCGCACAGGTCGAATTCCATATCGGAGACGATGTACAGGGTCGAGGGCAGCTCCGCCTGGGGCACGCGGTTCTCCACCGCCGCCCGCAGGATCAGCTCAAAGACCTTTTGCAGATTGGTGTTCGCACACTCGTCAAAGGTGCGGCAGTAGCGCACGACCTCCACGATGTCCGAGCCCTTGAGCTCTACAAGGCGGGGATTCATGGAGAAGGTGATGAAGGCGTTGCGGAACGCGCCGCGGTTGCGCTGGGCGAAATAGATCGCCAGGGACTGCGCCACGGCTGCGGGGGTGGGCTTGCCGCAACAATACATGGAGTAGGAGCCGTCCGCCACCACCAGGGCGTTCTCGTCGTCGGTGAAGTCCTCCAGCGCGTTCCAGGTCATGTTCAGCGATGCGCGGTCTGCCTCGGATGCTTCATAGGCCGCCTCTACGATCTCGTAGGGCATCAGGGCGCCGGTGTTCACTGTGGCCTCGCCCCGATTGACCTTCTCCATGAAGCCGCGGTAGCGGGCCTCGTCGTTGCGCAGGAAGGCACGCCGATACTTGAACATGGCCTTCGAGGGCTGCTGCGCATAGTCGAAGGAATAATCCCTCTCGCGCAGGTTGTTTTCCAGGATTCGGATGGTCCGGCGCAGCGCGGACAGCGCCCTGCGGTACCGCGCGTCGGTCATGCCGAAGGCGCGGGCCAGCTGCTTCGCGGCGCGAACGGTGTCATCATTGGAGGCGTTCACGGAGGGCAGCCACTTGCCCAGCAGGGAGACGGGCTCGCCCCTGTCAAGCGCCGCCATGTCCAGGCTGAACTGGTACTTGAGCAGCGCCACGGCCTCGCCCCTTGCGGGGGTATCCAGCAGCGCCAGCACGTCGTCCCAGCGGCCATACTCGGCCACATAGGGCAGGTTGCGCAGCGCCGAGGCCAGCTGGTTCTGGGCCAGCCAGCGCATCAGCACCCTGAACACCCGGCGCTCGCCCAGGCCGCCGCGGATATCACGGGCGTAGAAGAGAATCTTCATGGCCAGGTCGGGGTTTTCGGCGTAGGCGCGCAGGAAGCGGGTCTCGATCTCCGCGTCGCTGGCATTGCGCAGGGCGCCGATGGTGGCGAACAGGTCGAGGCACTCCGAGCCGGTGGATCGAAGGGTCACCGCGCCGTTCTCGGTGAGGGTCTTATTGGTAAGGTTCTTCAAAATCTGCAGCATGACGATCTCTCCTTTCCGTAGAGTATGTTTACAATGGTATGCCGCCAAAGCGCCGTGATCCTTTCGCAACGGACCGAAGTTTAATGGTGCAAAATGAACTGCTGCAGGCGCTTTTCCGGCTGGGCAACTCCCATGGGATTCGAACCCACATTTCCGGGCGGATGGCCCGGCGTCGCTGCCGTTGGACCAGGGAGCCATGGACAAGGCACGTTGTTTTGCCGGAAGCGACCGCGCTTGTGCAGGAGTCGAACCTGCTCCAAATACTGAAAGCGTATTGCCAAAGTATTTGCTGTACGTGCCTTTGTTGGTGCATCCGGCAGGCTTCGAACCTGCATGGCCCGGTTTAAGGGACCGGTACTCTGCCTGTTGAGTTACGAATGCATGTCTTGCGGGTCGGGGCCTGCGCCCCTTTGCCGCTCATTGGGCTCTGCCAAAGGGGTTAAGCCGCCGTTTTGAACAAATCAGTCGAAATTAGCATCACCACGGGAAGGTTTTGTTCACGATGCCGTTGCATGCGCCATCAGGGATTCGAACCCTGGACTCCCTGATTAAAAGTCAGGTGCTCTGCCAGCTGGGCTAATGGCGCACGGGACAGGCGGTTTTATCCGCTTTGTTTTACCCCTCCGCTGTAACAACACAGCGCTCATACTGTTCACCACCTTTTGCGTTATCCGTGCGCCGTCGGGGATTCGAACCCTGCCGCCCCTGATCGGGAATCAGGCGCTTGGCCGGTCGGACCAACGGCGTGCGGTATGTCCGCAGGGGACTTCCGAAGGAATCAAAGCACTTGGCTTCTTGTATGGAGCGATGCTCCATTTGCGGTTTCACGGCCGCGGTTATGTGGTGAAAAAAAGAAGTAAGCATTTGCTGTGAGTGCTTTTGGCCTTTGGAGCCTTTCCTTCGGAGGCGTTTCCGCCTTGTTCCCTTGCGGTGATTGTACTTTACCACAGGCCCGGCATCGTTTCACGGCAAAAAAGTTGCGAAGCATAAAAGATATAAAAATCGCCCCGGTAAAACAGCCCTTGCAATTCCAGGGCGGTTATGATAATCTGATGAAAAGGGGGAAACGCCATGGGTATACCTGATTTTGAAGCGCTGCTGCAATCCGCTGATTACGATTTCCTCAGGAATAACGAGCGGTTCGGGAGCCGCATCATGCTGCTGGGCCTGTCCGGCAGCTATGGCTACGGCACCAACAGGGCGGGCAGCGACATCGATTTTCGCGGCGTCACGCTGCAACTGCCATCGGATCTGCTGGGCCTGACGGCGTTTGAGCAGTATGTGGATACGGCCACCGACACCGTTATATTCGGCTTCAACAAGATGATCCGCCTCCTGCTGGAGTGCAATCCCAACTGCTTTGAGGTACTGGGTCTGCCGCCGGAAAAATATATGATCGTATCGCCGCTGGGACAGGCGCTGCTTGACAACCGCATCCTGTTCCTGTCCAAGCGCGCGATCAGGGCCTTTGGAGGATACGCCAGCGCCCAGCTGCGAAGGCTTCAAAACGCCATCGCCCGCGACGCCCTCTCCCAGTCGGACCGCGAGCGGCACGTGCTGAATTCGGTGCAGAACGCGCTGGATGACTTCAACCGCAAGAGCCTGCTCGCCGCCGAGGGTCGCATGCGCCTTTACATCGACGACGCGGTGACGGAGGGGCTGGATACCGAGATATTTGTGGACGCGGCGTACACCCACCTTCCGCTGCGCGAATACAACAGCCTCATAGAAACGCTGCGCAACGTCGTGCGCGATTACAACAAGGTCGGCCATCGCGACCATAAGAAGGACGACAATCACCTCAACAAGCACGCGATGCACCTGATTCGCCTGCTGATGACGGGCATTGACATCCTCGAAAAGCATGAGATCATCACCTGTCGGCAGGACGATCTGCCGTTGCTGATGAAGATTCGGGAGGGCGGCTTCATGCAGGCGGACAGCACCCTGTCGAAGGATTTTTTCGACATGCTCGACCAGTACGAACGGCGATTCCGGGAGGCCGCGAAGCGCACGACCCTTCCGGACGAGCCCGATATGGCGCGGATAGCCGCGTTTGTGGAGCACGTCAATCGGATGAGCCTGTGAGCCTGGCGGCGCAGGTCAGTGCGGCCAGATAAACGAGGGGGTATCGAATATATGAAGGAAACCATAGTGCGTCAGCTGCGCAAGATAGAAGAACAGCATGGCGTGCGCATACTGCACGCCGCAGAATCCGGCAGCCGCGCCTGGGGCTTCGCGTCTCCGGACAGCGACTATGACGTGCGCTTTATCTACGTCCGTCCCATGTCCGACTATCTTCGCCTGGACGAGCCCCGGGATGTGATCGAATGGCAGCTGGACGAGGTTTTGGACATCAACGGCTGGGATTTGCGCAAGGCGTTGAAGCATCTGCAACAGGCCAACGCGACCCTCTTTGAGTGGAACAACTCGCCCATCGTCTACGAAACGACGCCGGAATGGGACCGCGCGCGGGCGCTGTCGAAGGACTATTTCTCCGGAAAAACCGCGGTCAACCACTATTACGGCACCGCCGCGTCCACATGGGTGAAGCATCTGAACGGGGACACCGTTCGGTACAAGAAGTATTTTTACGCGCTCCGTCCGCTGCTGGCCGCCCGGTACATCGAAACATACCACGGGGAGCCGCCCGTGCGGTTTGACGACCTGTTGAACATGGACATCGAGCCGACCCTGCGGGCGGCCATCGACCGGCTGCTGGAGGTGAAGAAGCGCACGACGGAATCGGAGCAGCTTCCCCATATCCCGGAGATACAGTCGTTCATACGCGATGAATTGCCCCGGCAGAAGGCCATCGGCGCGGCCATGCCCGACGATCGAAACCGGGATTGGGCGGCCCTGAACCGGCTCTTTATGGAAATCGTCGCGCAGTAGACAGGCTTGAAGCCCGCTGTGATGGGACTTTTGAGGAGGTGACAATGCCATGACCTATGATCTGGCCGTTCGGAACGCAAAAATTTACACCATGGATCGGGACGGGCGCGTCATTGATCGCGGCACGGTGGCGATACAGGGCGACAGGATCGCGTGGATTGGGCAGGGGGCTCTGCCGGAATGTGACCGGGCCATGCGGGAAATCGACGGGGAGGGCATGGTTCTGTTTCCGGGCTTTGTTGATACGCACATCCATATCTTCCAGTCGTTCCTCAAGGGCCTGGGCGCGGATCACCGGCTGATCGAGTGGTTGAATCTGTCCGCGCTGCCCTATGGCAGGATCATGTCGCCGCGACAGCACATGCTGGCGGCGCAGCTCGCGTGTATGGAGGCGCTGAAGAGCGGCTGCACGTCCATCTGTGAGTTTTTCTATACGAACCAGGATCCCGAGCTGGCGCACGCCTGCATTGAAGGCATGCGGTCCACGGGCATTCGGAGCGTCTTTATCCGAACTTTTCAGGACACCGGCGAGGAATACGGCATGCCCTCCGAGTTCATTGAACCGGCGGACGCGGCGATGCGCGCGGTGGAGGCGCTGAAAAAGCGCTATCGCGAGGACGACATGCTGTCCATCTGGACCGGCCCCGACGTGACATGGTCGACGACGAAGCGGGGCTACCAGGTCATGCTGGAGTATTGCCGGAGCGAAAACGTCCGGTACTCGATGCATCTCAAGGAGACGGAAGTGGACAATGAGATGTGCCTGCGATACTATGGAAAGGACATCGTCGATCTGCTGGAGGAAATCGGGTTCCTGACGGACAAACTGCTCGCCGTGCACTGTGTCAATCTGACGCCGGACGACATCCGGCGCTTTGCGGAATACGGGGTGTCCGTCAGCCACAACCCGGCGCCCAACCTGTATCTGGGTTCAGGCGTTCCGCCGATACCGGAGAGCCTTCGCGCGGGGGTCAACGTGGCCCTTGGCACGGATGGCGCGGCCAGCAACAACAGCACCGACATGCTGGAGACGATGAAGCTGGCTGCGCTCATACAGAAGGGCATCCATCGCGACGCCTCTGTGATCACGGCCGGTCAGGTCGTGCGCATGGCGACGTGGAGCGGCGCCAGGGCCATCGGCATGGAGGATGCGCTCGGGGTACTGGAGGTCGGCAGAAAGGCCGATATGATACTGTTTGACCCAAGACACCTGAAGTCGTTCCCCAACCACGACGCGGAGGCGACGGTGGTGTATGCCTCGTCGGAGGAGAACATCGACACGACCATTGTGAACGGCAGGATCGTGTATCACAAGGGCAGCTTTGCCTGCGGAATCACCGAGGCCGAGCTCATCCGGGAGATTGCCGTGGAGGTTGAGAAGATGAAAGGGCGCTGATCCGCCGGAGGTGGAGACAGGCGGCACAGGAGGGTTCACCAGGAGCTGTAAACAGGAGACATAGCGCAAAAAAGGAGACATGATCCGATGCAAAGACAGAGCGCCCGGATCCCGGTTCCGGGCGCTGAAGAAAGGATGAGTCATAGCATATGGTTACTTTGTAACTATGACATATATATTATAAGGGATTAAATGGCTTTTGTCAAGCTAATGCGCTGAAGTTTTCCCAAAAATAAAAAAGTCGCTTGCGCGACTTTTAAATACCGCCACGGGGACTCGAACCCCGGTTTTCGCCGTGATGGCTGCCGAACCTGGATTCGAACCAGGACTAAATGAGTCAGAGTCATTCGTGCTACCTTTACACAATTCGGCAATGTCAACCGGACACAACGTGCCCGACCGACAAAAGGTATTATAATTCCGAACGGCATAAAAGTCAAGGGGTTTTAGTGAATTCATCTGCATTTTACTTTTGGAGGGCTGTCGGGCGATCGGTGGGATGAAACGGGCACAATTAAATGTTCGTTAACGGGCGCAAAGCACTTGAAACTTTTATATTGCGGCGTTATGCTATTAAAAACGGGACGAAGTGCTTCCCGTATCATGTAAATAAGTGAGGAGACGGAACCGATGAAAGCCGTGAATATCAAGCTTAGCCTGGCGGAAAATGTCAAGACCTTCGTCAACATCGCAAATCGCTATCCCTATGACATCGATCTGCGCGTGGGTCGCCACGTTGTGGATGGCAAGTCCATTCTGGGCATATTCAGCCTGGATCTTTCCAAACCGATCACCCTTGAGGTTTACGCCGATCACTGTGACGACCTGATGGAAGAGCTGAAGCCCTTCATCATCGGTTGATTGATGTAATGAAACGCCGTCGCATCGCGACGGCGTTTTTATGGATGCTGACAAAGTCAACAGACTGCCGGCCGCTGAAAAAGGCTGTAAGGCAAGGCGGCGAGCCTGCAAAAAAGGGAGTTTACCCCGTCGTAAATGACCGCATTTTGCAGGCGACGCCAACACTGCAAGCAGAAAATCCTTCCGTTCTTCTTTCGGAAGGATTTTCTGCGTTTGCGGCCTTTGTCAGCGGTCTGAAACGCCGTCGCATCGCGACGGCGTTTTATGATTCACAGCTTGCCCCGCAAAAAACCCTCGAGGATGGCGATGGCCTCGCGCACCAT
Source organism: uncultured Eubacteriales bacterium (assembly GCA_902778995.1). GTDB lineage: Bacteria > Bacillota > Clostridia > Christensenellales > Aristaeellaceae > UBA2862. Next base: position 48,911 of record CACYZW010000005.1, on the reverse strand, counting down.
GAAGTGAATGAGGGTCGGGCCGGTGTATTCTGCGGCGATGCCATACGCGTTCGTGAAGCCCGCCCGACGGGCCAGGCGCATCGAGCGCCAGATGTGGTAGTTGTTGGTGACGATGCCCACGGCGGCGTCCGGCCGGTCGATCAGGGCCTTTGAAAAGGCCAGGTTTTCCAGCGTTTTGCTGGATTTGTCTTCCATGACGATGCGCTTCGGATTGACGCCGCGCTTGACCAGCTCGTCGCGGATGCATTGGGCTTCGCTGACGGGTTCGTCCTTGCCCTGGCCGCCGGAAGCGATGATGACGGCGTCGGGGTGCTGATCGAGGCAATTCATCACCGCGTTTACCCGCCGGGTGAGGGCTGGGCTGGGTCCGTCGGCGTATACGCTGGCCCCCAACACCGTCAGATAGTCCATCCCGGGCGGCGCCGTGGCGTTCATGCCGCTGATCACCAGGGATAACAGCGCCGCGAGCAGCGTCATTCCGCAGATCAGCGCAATGCGCCAGGCGTAGCGCAGCCAGCGGGGCAGCGGCGCGCGGGTCAGCAGTCCGGCGACGATCAGCGCCGCGCCCGCGACCAGCCAGATCCACTGTATGCTCAGCCCGAAGCGGGAATAGAGCCCGATCAGGAAATAGAAGGCGATGCAGGCCGTTCCCACCGTCATATAGATGATTCCGAGGACATTCAGCATAGGATTCCTCCCGAATTGCAGGGTAAATGCACAGACATCACAAAACAGCGCGGTCAGAATGTATGTCGGCCACGCTGTCTTGTATGGGAAAGCGCGTATCGTTTATTTAAGGAAATACCGCACAATGCTCATGGCGCATTAACGGCTGAATTTCAGCCGCCTGCTGCCTGCTGATTTCTTGACTTGCCGCCAGTAAGCCTTCGAAATCTGCAGTTTGCAATCGACTAAAATTCATCTCGTTACTGCACGACTCGATTATGCGGTATTTCCTTAAGGAAACACCGCACAAAGCTCATGGCGCATTAACGGCTGAATTTCAGCCATCTACTGCCTGCAAAACCCTTGATTACCAATCCAGGTAACCTGCGGTTTTTGCAGTTCGCATCTGACTAAAATTCATCTCGTTACTGCACGACTCGATTATACGGTGTTTCCTTAACAACGGGGATGCGCCCTTCGACGACATCCTCCAGCGTGATACCGCTGAGATAATCGCGTATGAGCTTTTCCAGCCCGATCCACAGCGGCAGCGTCCGGCAGGCCGCCTGGCGCTCACAGGTGTTTTGCGTCTGCTGGAGGCAGGTCACGGGGGCCATTGAGCCCTCCACCACCTCCAGGATCGAATGGACGTCGTATTCGGAGGCGGGCTTGGCAAGCATATAGCCGCCCTGATAGCCGCGCACGGCGCGCAGCATGCCGGCCTGGCTGATGTGCAGGGCGATCTGCTCCAGGTATTTCTTGGAGATGCCCTGTCGGAGGGCCACGTCCTTCAGGGTCACATAGCCGTCCTTCTGATGCTCGGCGATGTCCGCCATCATGCGCAAAGCATAGCGTCCCTTGGTGGATATTTTCATGGGAATGCCTCCTGTTTAATAATAGGGAGACTGAATAAAATATCAGTGTATATATTGTAGCATAAATATTGCACATATGCAAGACCCGTGCATGGTGCGATTGCTTTTTTTCGCGTTTAGCTGATTAAACCGCCGTTATTTGTGTCATTTCTGGCAAACGATGACAATTCACAGGCGAATACTGGGCAAAAATTGTTGATGCGACCAGCTATATTTTTTTTCTATAACCCGATATTCTCATGGGATATTGGACAAATTCGCGCCTGTGTGCTATGATGAGGGCAGTAATTTGGCTATAGTTGCCGAAATACAAACGCGCGGGCGCCTGCCCGCGGACGACGACACAGGAGGTAATATCGTATGAAGCTTCGCAAACTGATCGCCCTGATCCTGGCGGCAATGCTGCTGGCCTGCTCCGTGAGCGCGCTGGCGGAAATCACCATCGGGGTACCCAACGACACCACCAACGAGGCCCGGGCCCTTCAGCTTCTGGCCGACAACGGCATCATCGAGCTGGCCGAGGGCGCGGGCGAGACCGCGACCAAGGCGGATGTGCTGACCGAGGGCGTGGAAATCGTCGAAGCCCAGGCCGAGTACCTGATCAACCAGCTGCCCGATCTGGACTATGCGGTGATCAATTCCAACTTTGTGCTGGACGCCCTGGACGCCGGCATCGAGATCAACACGGCGCTGCTGACCGAGGCCGAGGAAAAATACCTGCCCCGCGCCAACGTGATCGCCGTGCGCGGCGACAACGTGGACGCCGACCTGACCAAGGCCCTGGTGGCCGCCGCCCTGAGCCAGAAGGTAAAGGATTACATCACCGAAACCTACGCCGGCGCGGTCATCTCCGTGGTGGAGAACCCGACCGACGGCTATGACCCCGACGTGGATTACGACGCCCTGGCCGGCCAGACGATCACCATCGCCGCCACGCCCGCGCCCCACGCCCAGATCCTCGAGATCGTCAAGCAGATCCTGGCGGAGAAGGACATCACCCTGGACATCGCCGTCTATTCCGGCTATACCGAGGAAAACCCCGCCGTGGACGCCGGCGACGTGTATGCCAACTACTTCCAGCACCAGCCCTATCTGGACGACTATGTGAAGGAGACCGGCGGCAACGTGGTGACCGTGGCCGTCGTTCACACCGAGCCGATGGGTCTGTACGGCGGCAAGCAGGCCGACCTGTCCGCGCTGGGAAAGTAACAGAGTGCCCCTTGCCAGAATTGCCGTTTCTACGTATAATAGAACATGAACGGTATTTCGGACACGCCGGAAACCCGGCGTGTCCTTATCATGTCAGTACAGGTGGTATACCGATGATTGAATTGCGCAACCTTTCCAAGAGCTTCGTCACCGCCGAAGGGCCGGTGGAGGCGCTGAAAAACGTTAACCTGACCATCAATGACGGCGACATCTACGGCATCATCGGCATGAGTGGCGCGGGCAAGAGCACGCTGGTGCGCTGCATCAACATGCTGGAGCGGCCCACCGAGGGCAGCGTGCTGCTGGACGGGCGCGACCTGGGGGCGCTGGACGAGAAGGAGATGCAGGAGGTCCGCCGCAAGGTGACGATGATCTTCCAGTCCTTCAACCTGCTGATGCAGTCCAACTGCCTGCAAAACGTGATGTTCCCGCTGAAGCTGGCCCACGTGCCCAAGGCCCAGGCCGAGGCCCGCGCCCGGGAGCTGCTCCAGACGGTGGGCCTGCCGGACAAGGCGAAGGCCTATCCAGCCCAGCTTTCCGGCGGCCAGCAGCAGCGCGTGGCCATCGCACGGGCGCTGGCGACCAATCCCCAGGTGCTGCTGTGCGACGAGGCCACCAGCGCCCTCGACCCCAAGACGACCCAGGCCATACTGGAGCTGATCCGGCAGATCAACCAGACCACCGGCATCACCGTGATCGTGATTACCCACCAGATGAGCGTGGTGCAGGAGATATGCAACCGCGTAGCGATCCTGGAGAGCGGCAGCGTGGTGGAGGAGGGGGAGGTCAGCAGGGTGTTCTCCCGGCCCCAGGCCGCGGCGACCCGCGCGCTGGTGTTTCCCGGCATGGCCGAGGGGCAGGTCTCTTCGGGCTATGGCCAGCTGGTGCGCCTGATCTTTGACGGCTCCGTGACCACGCAGAAGCCGCTGATCGCCTCGATGGCGATGGATTGCGGTATCGCGGCGAACATACTTGGCGCGTCCACCCGAACCGTAGGCAAGAAGGAATACGGCTATATGATGGTCGAGATTCCCGGCGGGCCCGAGGCGCTGGCCACAGCCCTGAAATACATCTCGAAGGTGCCCCACGTCACGGCTCAGGCCGAGGTGGAATACACGGCGAAGGAGGCGGCGGAATGAATCCGTTTTTGAAGGCATTTACCCCGGAGAAGCTGTCCGAGGCCTGGGAGATCGTCGTGCGCGACTTTCCCCATGAATTGTGGGTGACGCTGTACATCACGCTGCTGTCCACGCTGTTCGCCATCATCATCGGGCTGCCCCTGGGCGTGCTGCTGGTGACGGGGGAGGAGAACGGCATCCACCCGATGCCCAGGCTGCTGATGAAGGCGCTGAACGTCATCATCAACTTTCTGCGCTCGGTGCCATTCCTGATACTGATCGTGGTGGTCATTCCGCTGACCCGCGCCCTGGTGGGCACCGCCACAGGCTCCGTGGCCATCATCGTGCCGCTGGTGGTGGCGGCCTTTCCCTTTGTGGCCCGGCTGGTGGAATCCTCGCTGCGGGAGCTGGACCCCAACATCATCGAGATGGCCCAGAGCATGGGCTCCTCCACCATGCAGATCGTGTTCCGGGTGATGCTGCCCGAGAGCGTGCCCTCGCTGGTGAACAACTTTACCCTCGCCATCACCACGATATTGGGCTATACCGCCATGAGCGGCGCGGTGGGCGGCGGCGGCCTGGGCAACATCGCCATACAGATCGGCTATAGCCGCTATAAATACGCGGTGCTGTACATCGCGATGATCGTGCTGGTGCTGGTGGTACAGTTGTTCCAGAGCGTCGGTTCCCATCTGGCGACGAAGCTGGATAAGCGGATCAAACGGTAGGAGGAAATAGGAACCAGGAATTAGGAACCAGGAACTAGGAATTACGAACCAGGAACTGGGAACCAGGAACTAGGAACCAGGAATTAGGAACCAGGAATTGGGAATTGGGAATTAGGGACTGGGAATCGGGGAGAGACGCAGGGATTGCTTTGATCATCCGTCGCGCTGCATTTCCCATTCCTCATTATGAAAAGAGCTGATTTGTGCCGAATCAGCTCTTTTTGTCTGCGATCCGCTTCAATTCGCGCTCGCAGAAATCGCACAGCTCGCGGGCGTATTCCTCGTTGGCGGCCTCGGCGACGATGCGAAGCCGGGGCTTCCCCTCGTCGGGGCAGATCCACGCCCAGCCTTCCTTGCGACGAAAGCGCATGCCGCCGCCGAATTCCACGTGCTGCTGCCGCCGGGCCATCGCCCGCAGTATGCGCCCGGTCTGGGCGGGCGAGACGGGCACGCTTCGGCACCTGCGGGCGACCGTGGGCATGTCGCGCAGCCAGTCCCGCAGGGACAGACCCGCCTGATTCAGCGCGCCGAGCATGGCCAGGGAAGCCTGTATGCCGTCGAATTGGAGGGCGAACTGCCGGGGAAAGCGCTCGGCCAATGCGTTCATCCACAGCGCGCCCTCGCCGGAGACATATTCCACCCGCGCCCCGTAGCGCTCGGCCAGCGTTTGGGCTGCCCGCGTGGCCTGGGCGGACAGCAGAAGGGTGGTTTCACCCAGACAGAGCAGCGTCCAGGCCATCAGCAGCTGTTGATCGCCTTCGCAGAGCGCGCCCTGATCGTCCGCCAGGACGCAGCTCTCGCCGTCGTCCGCCAGGCACACGCCAATCTCACCGGGCGCGAGCGCCATTGCGGCGGGGTCGTCCTCGACGCGCGCGAACAGGCCGGCCCGACGGAACGCCTCGTCCGCCAGCGCGCGCAGCAGGGGCTTCCCGGCGTACAGCGCCACCGGCGGGGACCCCTTGGGATCGGCGGTAAAGCGGGCCGCAGCGTCGGACACATAGGCGGCGCGCAGACCGCCGATTTGTTCGACGGGCGGAGCTTCCCGCTGGAAGGGGGGCGTGAAATCCTGCCGGGCGTTCTGCCCCGCAACGGCGCGCTGCTGTCGCGCGGGCAGGCGCGAACCCAGGGCGTTCAGGGGCGTCAGTCTCTGTGCTTCCATCAGCATCGCGCTGTCGCAGCGCAGCGTCCGCGCCGCATGGCGCAGCTGGGGAAGGGTGCATACGCCCGCGTCAAGCACCCGCATTCCCTGGGCCATTGCGCCCGAGGCCGCCGCGTGCCAATGGGCTTCGGCCCGCCCGCCCGGGGCACGCCCCAGCAGCAGCTCCCGGGGCTTGAGCACGGCGCAAATGGCCTGGGCGGCCCGCATCGCATCGTCAGGGGCGGCGACGGGCATCCCGCCGGCGATAAAGCCGGCGCTGCTGCGACTGCCCCAGATGAGATTCGCGTTCAGCCGTTCGCCGTCCGCGCCGCGCTTGCCGGGCCAGAGCTTTACCCCGGGCAGCAGCACCGTCCGCTCGCCGAGGGCGGCTCCTGTGCCCAGCACGCTTTCCTCATAGGCCTGGGCGCTTTCGCCCAGCATCGCCCCCGCCGCCAATACGCAGCCGCGGGCCTGCGCGCCCCGCATCAGGCGCGCGCCGGGCCAGAGCACCGAGCGCTTCAGGCTGGCGCCCTCGCCGATCACGCAGCCCGCGCCCACGACGCTGTAGGGGCCCACGTAGGCCCCGGGCAGCACACGGGCGTCGGCGCCGATCAGGCAGGGCCCCTCCAGCACGGCGGAGCGGTCCACCGACGCGCCGGGAAGCTGTATCACCCGGCTCTGCCGGGGGGAAAGCCCCTCCACGCGTATGCGCCCCTCCAGCGCGTCGGCATGGGCCTGGAGGTAGGCCCGAACGTCGCCGATGTCGCACCAATAGCCCTGCATGACATACCCGTATACCGGCAATCCCTGCCTGACCAGCGCGGGGAAAAGCTCCTGCCCGAAATCGCAGGGGCGGTCCGGGGGAATGTGCTCCAGGACCTCGCTTTCCAGGATGTATATGCCCGTGTTGACCGTGTCCGAGACCACGTCGCTCCAGTCCGGCTTTTCGTGGAAGGAGCGCAGGCGGCCGTCGGGATCGGTCAGTACCACGCCGTAATCCAGCGGATTGTCCGCCCGCTTCAGCACCAGCGTGGCCAGCGCCCCCTTGCGGCGGTGGAAGGCGATGGCGTCGGTCAGATCCAGGTCGGTCACGCCGTCGCCGGAGAGCACCACAAAGGATTCGTCCAGAAAGGCGCGGGCCTGCCTGACGCCGCCCGCGGTGCCAAGGGGCGCGGATTCCGTGGTATAGCGCAGGGACACGCCGAAATCGTCGCCCGCGCCGAAGTAATCCCGTATGGCGTCGGGCAGGTAGCCCAGCGTGACGGCGATGTCCGCGATGCCGTGCTGCTTCAGCAGCGCCAGCGCGTATTGCATAACCGGGCGTTCCATCAGCCTTATCATCGGCTTCGGGCAATCGCAGGTCAGCGGCCTCAGGCGCGTGCCCTCGCCGCCCGCCATGATGATCGCCTTCATTGAAACGGTCACATCCTTTATGACAGCATGGGTTTGTTTGGGGAAATACCGCACGATGCCCATGGCGCATTAACGGCTGAATTTCAGCCGCCTGCTGTCCGCCAATTTCCTGACTGGCTGCCTGCAGGTCTGCGAAATCAGCAATTTGCATCTGACGAAAAACGCATCTCGTCACCGCACCGTTTGGATATGCTGTATTTCCTTATGCGATATTATTACCCTGACATACGTGTTTCATGCAAAATTGCATTTGCCTTTTTTTTGTCATGGTTTGGGATCGAGATTTTGTTGACGCGGGAGCGAAAACATAGTATACTATTGTCAAAGCTTTATGTTGAGTCCTTTGGACTTGCAGAGCAAGATACTCGACGATAAGGGGGAAACCTGAATGATGAAGCGAATCATAGCATGCCTGGTGGCAGTTGTTTGCCTGCTGACGTCCTTTGCTTTTGCAGAGAGCATTTCGATGAAAGTCGTCAATGTCAACGTGGCGGTCAATATGCGCAAGGGGCCCAGCACCGATACGGAGACGCTGACACAGGTGCCTGTGGGCACGGTTGTAACCGACTGCGTGCAGGAGGGCAAGTGGTACCAGGTCAATTATAACGGCGTCGTCGGCTATATTCGCGGCGACAAGCTGGAAGTTGTCGAAGCGCCGGCGGAAGCGCCTGCAGCCGAGGAAGCGCCGGCGGAAGCGCCCGCAGAAGCGCCTGCAGCCGAGGAAACACCGGCGGAAGCGCCCGCAGAAGCACCTGTAGCCGAGGAAGCGCCGGCAGAGGCACCGGCGGAAGCGCCTGCGGCTGAGGAAGCGCCGGCGGAAGCGCCTGCGGCTGAAGAAGCGCCTGCTGTGGCGGAGGGCGAGCCGCTGGTGGCGGAGGGCGAGCCCCTGGTCGCGCCTGAGGCGTCCAAGGAGGAGCAGCCGAAGAGCGTCCTGGAGGAAGTCGAGAACGCGCCCGTGGAATCCTACGCCGACGTGTCTGAGTATAACGACGACTTCGTGATTCTGGATACCGTCGTGAACGGCGTGCGCGTCATCGGCCGCCAGATCTATCAGCAGGATTGCGAGTACCTGATGGCCGTCGGTCTGGACGCATCCGGCAGCGAGCTGTGGAAGAATGAGACCAAGACCAATCACATCACCGAGCTGATGCAGACCGACGTGTTCATCGCCGGCACTGCCGATGCGCCGTTGGTGATGATGTACAATGCCTCCAAGGGCCTGACCGCCGTTGATCCCGCCACCGGCGAGGTGAAGTGGGAGATCCTGAAGAAGGATCTGAAACTGGGCGGCAGCATTTCCCACGTTGTCGACGGCAACGGCATCCTTTACATCGGCGGCTACTACGGCCCCGACCCGGTGGCCATCGATCCCAACGGCAACGTGCTCTGGAAGGCCAGCTCCGGCAGCGCGGAGGCCACCTGGCTGTATCGCATGGAGCTCAGCGATGAGGGTATCGCCTGCGCCTACGGCAAAATGGCCGGCGAAGACTATGGCACCATCATTTACGATTTCAATGGCAATGTGGTGAGCGTTGTCAACGAATAAACCCGTCGACATGACGAAACCCCGGGGGCGCGATTCAGCGGATCGCCCCCCCGGGGTTTTTGAATAATAACGCGGCGGGTTCGGAAGAACCCGCCGCGACAGACCGCTGACAAAGGCCGCAAACGCAGAAAATCCTTCCGAAAGAAGATCTGAAGGATTTTCTGCTTGCTGTGTTGGCGTCGCCTGAATTTTGCGACGGGAAGCAGGTCCCTTGCCAATTACCATTCGCCCGTAGGGTGAATGGTAACGCGAAGCATGGTATTGCCGTTTACAGGATGTATTTCTTCACATCCATCTGGTGCATGTCGCCCGAGAGCTGAGCCTTGACGTACTCTGCGTTGACCTGTACGCAGATTTCGGGCGCATCGCCGCCGCCGGCGTTGAAGGCGATGTCGCTGAGGATGCGCTCCATCAGCGTGTGCAGCCGCCGCGCGCCGATGTTTTCGCTGGATTCGTTGGCCTGCCAGGCGTATTCCGCGATCAGGGACAGGGCGGAATCGTCAAATTCCAGGCTGACGCCATCTACCCCCAGCAGCAGCTGGTATTGGCGAATCAGCGCGTTTTCGGGCTGAGTGAGTATGCGGCGATAGTCCTCCATGGTCAGGGGCTTCAAATCCACCCGCACGGGGAAGCGGCCCTGAAGCTCGGGGATCAGGTCGGTGACCTTGGACACGTGGAACGCGCCGGCGGCGATGAACAGCACGTGGTCGGTCTTGACCGGGCCGTACTTGGTGTTCACGGTGCTGCCCTCGACGATGGGCAGGATGTCCCGCTGCACGCCCTCGCGACTCACGTCGGGGCCGCTGTGGCCGCCGCCGCGCCCCGCCACCTTGTCGATCTCGTCCAGGAACACGATGCCGTGCTGCTCGGCCCGTTCGATGGCTTCGGTATACACCTGATCCATGTCGATCAGGTTCTGCTCCTCCTCGGCCTGGATGATCTTTCGGGCCTCCCGAACCTCGACCTTGCGCAGCTTGGTCTTTTTCGGCAGTATGTTGCCCAGCATGTCGTTCATGCTCATGTCCATGCCGGGAATCTCGGGCTGGGGCGTGCGCTCCTCCACCTCGACCTCCACCAGCTCATGCTCCAGCTCTCCCCGGCGCAACCGGGCGCGGACGTCGTCCTGCCTGAGGGCCAGCTTGTCCCGCTCCTCGGGGGTGACCTCGGGCTGGCGGGGCTTGTTGCCCAGCAGTATGTCGATGGGGTTGGCGGGCTTGCGTTTGGCGGTCTGCGTCAGCAGCTCGACCAGCCGATCCTCCGTGTTGGCCTGGGCGCGGATGCGCACGCGCTCGGCGTGCTGGCCCTTCACCAGTCGAATGGAGGCCTCCACCAGGTCGCGGATGATGCTCTCCACGTCGCGGCCCACATAGCCCACCTCGGTGAACTTCGTGGCCTCGACCTTGACGAAGGGCGCGTCCACCAGCTTTGCAAGCCTGCGGGCGATTTCGGTCTTGCCCACGCCGGTGGGCCCGATCATCAGTATGTTCTTGGGCGTGACCTCTTCCCGGATGTCCTCCGGAAGCTGCGCCCGGCGATAGCGATTCCTCAGGGCCACGGCCACGGCGCGCTTGGCGTCGTCCTGGCCCACGATGTAGCGATCCAGTTCGCGAACAATCTCGCGGGGGGTGAGTTGTATCATGGCTTTGTCCTTTCTCGATCGTGGGTATGACTTACAGCGTGCACTCCGCTTCGAGGACCGTCCATTCGTCCCGGGGGACCTCGCGGATGACCTCAAAGCCGTTCTTTTTCCAGAAGTGGTTTGACTGCGGGTTGGCCTTGTCGATGGCCAGCCGTATGGCCCTATAGCCGGCGCGCTTCAAATAGCCCTTGACTTCCTGGATGAGCGCGCTTCCCAGCTGTCTGCCCTGGAAGCGCATATCCATCATAAAGAAGCCGATGTAGGCGATGTCGGGTTCCGGATAGCCGTCGATCAGGTCCATCACTGCCACGAGGACGTCGCCCCGGTAGAACCCGACGTAGTATTTGTGGGCTTCGTCAATTCCAGGTGGTGCGATATGCATGTCGCTGAGAACCTGCTCACGCGTGGGCTCCGCCGCGCAGTAGCGGTAGAATTGACCGTTGCCCTCGCACAGCGCCAGCACCGCGTACGCGTCGGCGTCGGAAAGCCTGCGTGCGCGATAAGCATCGCTCAGGGCGGTAATATCGATCATGCCGCGTCTCCTGCCATGTGTGGCCTGTTGGGTCAACTCATCCGTTATCCCCGATGAGATAAGGGCGTTTATAGGAATAGACGAACGAGGTGCTACGGGGACACCTCTTCAGTCAACCTTTGGTTGACAGCTTCCCCTCAAGGGGAAGCCTTTTGGGGGCGACGGCGGGGACGACTTGTGGAGGCGCTATGGAGACACCTCTTCAGTCAACCTTTGGTTGACAGCTTCCCCTCAAGGGGAAGCCTTTTGGGGGGTGACGGCGGGGACAGCTTATGGAGGCGACGGCGGGTGATATTTGCTACAGATACTTCAGGATATCCTCGCATACCCCGTTGAAATTCCTGTGCACATCCACGTTGGTGTAGCGCAGCACACGCAGACCCTGTTCGGCAAGGAAGGTGTCGCGCCGCTCGTCTGCGGCGATGCCGGCTTCCTCGTAGTGCTGGGAACCGTCCAGTTCCACGACTAATTTCGCGCTGGCGCAATAAAAGTCCACGATGTAGGGCCCAATCACCTTTTGACGGTTGAAGCGCACGGGCAGTCGGTTCAGGAAGTCGTACCAGAGATGCCGTTCTTCTCCGGTCATGTCGCGGCGCAGTCTTTGGGCATAGGGCTTCAGGGTGGGATTGTGGGTCCGGTTCAAGGCACTGCCCTTTCATTACACCGTTTCAACGATGATGTTGCCGTTGGTGTACACGCAGATCTCAGACGCGATTTCCAGCGCCTTCCGGGCGATCTCGGGGGCCGGCAGGTCGGTGTTGGCCACCAGCGCGCGCGCTGCGGCAAGGGCGTAGTTGCCGCCGGAGCCGATGGCCAGCACGCCGTCGTCGGGCTCAATGACCTCGCCGGTGCCGGAGATCAGCATCAGGTTCTCCCTGTCCGCGCACAGCAGCATGGCCTCCAGCTTCCGCATGGCGCGATCCATGCGCCAGTCCTGGGCCAGCTCCACCGCCGCCCGGGGCAGGTTGCCCGCGTACTGGGTCAGCTTGTCCTCGAATTTTTCCGACAGCGCAAAGGCGTCGGCCACGCTGCCGGCGAAGCCGACCACGACCTTGTCTGAAAAGATGCGGCGCACCTTCCTGGCGGTGGCCTTCATGATGGTGTGTTCGCCCATGGTGACCTGGCCGTCCCCGGCCACGGCGATTACGCCGTCCTTCTTCACGGCGCAGATGGTGGTGCCGCGAAAGGGACTTTTGATTTCATAGCTCATATTCTTTGATTACCTCGTTCAATGTGTCGATGGCGACCTCGCTCAGCTTTTCGTAGCGGTTCTTCTTGCCCTTGACCCGATAGGGCAGGGCGTCCAGTATGCCGAAGTTGGCGTTCATGGGCTGGAAATTGGCGCTGGGTGTGCGCACATGGCGCTCCAGCGCGCCGAACAGGGTCCTGCCGGTGAAATCCGGCTCCGGCTGTCCGGCCATGGCCTTGGACAGCGATACCGCCGCCGTCAGCCCGCTGGCGGTGGATTCCATGTAGCCCTCCACGCCGGTCAGCTGTCCGGCAAAGCGGAGCAGCTTATCGCCTTTCAGGGCGTAGTTGCGGCCCAGAACGGCGGGGCCGTTCAGGTAGGTGTTGCGGTGCATCACGCCGTAGCGGACGAATTCGGCGTTCTCCAGGCCCGGTATCATGCCGAACACCCGCTTCTGCTCGCCCCACTTCAACCGGGTCTGGAAGCCCACCAGGTTGTACAGCGTGCCCTGGGCGTTTTCCTGGCGCAGCTGCACCACGGCGTAGGGCTCCTTGCCCGTGCGGGGGTCGACGAGGCCCACCGGCTTCAGCGGCCCGAAAGCCAGCGTCTGGCGGCCCCGGGAGGCCAATATCTCCACGGCCAGGCAGCCCTCGAACACCAGCTTCTTTTCAAAGTCGTGCAGCTCGGCCAGCTCCGCGCTTATCAGGGCGTCGTAGAAGGCGTTGTACTCCGCCTCGGTCATCGGGCAGTTCAGGTAGTCGTCGGTGCCCCTGCCATAGCGGGAGGCGCGAAACACCTTTGTCATGTCCAGCGATTCGGCGGTGACGATGGGGGCGGCGGCGTCGAAGAAGTTCAGCGCGCCGACGCCGGTGCGCGCCGCGATGGCCTCGGTCAGCGCAGGGTCGGTCAGCGGGCCGGTGGCGACGATGGCGGGCGCCTCGGGAAGCTCGCGGACCACGCCCCGTTCGACGGTCACCAGCGGATGGCCCTCCAGCGCAGCGGTGATCCCGTCGGAGAACCGGACCCTGTCCACCGCCAGCGCGCCGCCGGCGGGCACGCGGCTCGCCTCGGCGCACTTGAGAATGAGGCTGCCCATGGCCCGAAGCTCGGCCTTCAGCAGGCCGGAGGCGTTGGAAAGATGCTCGGCCTTCAGCGAATTGGAGCACACCAGCTCCCCGAAGCCGGGATATTTGTGGGCCGGGCTGTATTTTACGGGCTTCATTTCGACCAGGCGGACGGGAATCCCCCGCTTTGCCAGCTGCCAGGCCGCTTCGCTGCCCGCAAGTCCCGCGCCTACGATGGTGACGGTTGTTTGTCGATTCATGGGTGCTCCTGACAGGTCGTCTTTGGGGAATGAGGAATTGGGAATGAGGAATGAATGTCAGCGAGGGGAGTATGGCATGAGGAATGGAGGTTCTCGATAAAGGACCGGCTTTGTGTCGCTAATCCTTCGGATTTGTTTTGATTCAATGGGGACGGCAGAGGGCCCAACGCCTCACGCTCCCTTTTATCAAAGAAATCCGCAAGGATTTCACCCACAATTCCTCATTCCTCATTTCCCCTTCATTCCTCCTGCGTGTTCTCCACCAACACCTTATGCCTGCACGTCTCGTTTGCGCAGACGTGATACAGGGTGTCCTTGCTGCCGCGCTTCAACACCATGTAGCTGCCGCAGACGGGGCACTTGTCGACCACGGGCCGATCCCAGGACACGAAGTCGCACTCGGGGTACTTCTCGCAGCCGTAGAACTTGCGGCCCTTGCGACTGATGCGCTCCAGCAGGTTGCCGCCGCACTTGGGGCAGGGCACGCCGATGCTGTTGGGCAGGGCCAGCGTGTGCCGGCAGGCGGGGAAGTTGGGGCAGGCCAGGAACCGCCCGTAGCGGCTCATCTTGTAGACCATCATCGCGCCGCACTTTTCGCAGGGCACGTCGGAAACCTGATCCTCGATGGCGATCTTTTCGATGCTGGCCTCGGCGGCTTCCAGGTCCTTTTCGAAGGGGCCGTAGAAATCGGAGACGATGCCGCGCCAGTCGGCCTTGCCCGCCTCCACGTCGTCCAGCCGGTCCTCCATGTTGGCGGTGAAGGTGACGTTCACGATGTCCGGGAAGTTGTTGCACATCAGATCGTTGACGATCTTGCCCAGCTCGGTGGGAATCAGGCGCTTGTTTTCCTTGGTGATGTAGCCCCTGCGGCCGGTGATGGTGGATATGGTGGGGCTGTAGGTGGAGGGGCGGCCGATGCCCTTTTCCTCCAGCGTGCGCACCAGGCTGGCCTCGGTGTACCTTGGCGGCGGCTGGGTGAAGTGCTGTTCGGCGTTCATGGCCCCGGCGGTGGCGGCCATGCCCTCGCTGAGCTCCGGCAGATTGCCGTTCACGGCCTCCTCCTGGGGGTCGTCCACGCTCTCCACGTACACCACGGTGAAGCCGGCGAAGCGCTGCTTCTGGCCGTTGAAGTGGAACCGCGCGCCGCACCCGGCGTCGATGTCCACGGCCAGGGTGTCGTACAGCGCCGGCGTCATCTGGCTGGAGACGAAGCGATCGTAGATCAGCTTGTACAGCCGGTACTGATCCCTTGAAAGGGACGCCTTGATGTCTTCGGGCCGGCGCTTCACCACGGTCGGCCGGATGGCCTCGTGGGCGTCCTGGGCGCTTTTGCGGGTCTTGTAGACATTGGGCTTCTCGGGCAGGAAGTCCTTGCCCCAGACGCTTTCGATCAGGTCGCGCACGGCCTCCACCGCCTCGTCGGCGATGCGGGTGGAGTCGGTGCGGATGTAGGTCACCAGGCCCTGGGAGCCCTCCCCGGCCAGCTCGACGCCCTCGTAGAGCTGCTGGGCGATCTGCATGGTCTTCTGGGTGGAGAAGCCCAGCTTGCGGGAGGCCTCCTGCTGCAGATTCGAGGTGGTGAAGGGGGGCGCGGGCAGGCGGCGGCGCTCGCCGCGCTTGATGGCGGCCACGCTGAAGGGGGAACCTTCGCACCGGTCGATCACGGCCTGCGCGTCGGCGCGGGTTTTCAGATCGACCTTTTTTTCGCCCTCGCCGGTGTAGCGGGCGGTCACCTGGGCGTCGCCGATGGCGAAGGTGGTCTCCAGCGTCCAGTATTCCTCAGGGATGAAGGCGTCGATTTCGGCCTCGCGGTCGCAGATGATCTTGGTGGCCACGGACTGTACGCGCCCGGCGCTCAGCCCCTTCTTGACCTTCTGCCACAGTATCGGGCTGATCTTGTAGCCCACCAGCCGATCCAGCACACGCCGGGCCTGCTGGGCGTTGACCAGGTCCATGTCGATCTTTCGCGGGTTCTTGACCGCAGCCTTCACGGCCTTGCTGGTGACCTCGTGAAATTCGATGCGGCAGGGGGAGGCCTCGTCGATGCCCAGGACGTTGGCCAGGTGCCAGGAGATGGCTTCGCCCTCGCGGTCCGGGTCAGTCGCCAGATAGATCTTGCTGGCGCCCCGCGCTTCCTTGCGAATGCGGCTCAGGATATCGCCGCGCCCGCGAATGGTGATGTACTTGGGTTCAAAGTTATTGTCCACATCTACGCCGATCTGGCTCTTGGGCAGGTCGCGGATATGGCCCTGGGAGGCCTCGACCTTGTAGCCGCGGCCCAGGAATTTACCGATGGTCTTTGCCTTGGCCGGCGATTCGACGATGACGAGCTTGTTTGCCATAGTTTCCTCCGAAAACAGGGAACGGGGAAGGGGGACATCGAGCGCCCGAAAAAATGTCCGGTGGACATTTTTTGCGAGATGGGGCTGATAGGCCCTTGGGAACGGCAGAGGTGTTCGATGCTCTGATCCTCATTCCGATTTAGGTATAGGCCCGGTACAGTCCGCCGGGCGCCTTTTCTATTATTCCCCTAAGTTCCAGCATTGTCAAGTGGGAATTTAGCTTTGCAGCGGATAAACCTGTGATTTGGGCAAGCTCCTCGAAGGACAGCGCCTCGTTGCGCAGGGGTTCGACGAGGGCTTCCTCCTCGGGGTCCAGCTCAGGCGCAGTTGCGGGCCGCGCCGCAGAGGGGCCGGGTCGCCGGCCCCAGCGGTAGTGCTCCAGTATGTCCCAGGGGCTGAGCGCCGGGGTCGCGCCGTCCAGTATCATCTGGTTCGGGGCGCTGCTCAGGGGCGAATAGATGCTTCCGGGCACGGCGAACACATCCCTGCCCTGGTCCAGCGCGAGGTTTATGGTGATCATCGCGCCGCTGGCCTTTGCGCCTTCCACGATCAGGGTGCCCTGTGAAAGGCCGCTGATGATGCGGTTGCGGGCGGGAAAGTTGCCGGGCACGGGCGGAACGCCGGGCGTAAACTCGGAGACGATCGCGCCGCCGGCATCGAGTATCTCGGCCATGAGCCGGTCGTTTTCCGGCGGATAGACCACGTCCACGCCGCAGCCCAGCACCGCGACGGTGGTACCGTGGCCGTCCAGCGCGCCCCGGTGGGCCCAGGAGTCGATGCCCCGGGCCATGCCGCTGACCACGGTGACGCCGTTTTCGGCAAGTCCCCTGGCAAATTCCCGGGCGGCGCGCTGTCCGTCGCGGGTGCACTGGCGGGAGCCCACGACGGCGAACATGCGCTCGCCGTCCAGCGGACAGTCGCCCCGAACGTACAGCGTGGGCGGCGGGTCGTAGATGCCCGTCAGCGCCGGGGGATAGGCGTCGCTCAATCGGGTGATCGCCCGTATGCCGCCGCGCTCCAGGCGGTGGAACAGCCGGTAGAAGTAGCGCTCGTCCCGTGCGGCGCGCAGCTTTTCAAAGGCGGCGGGCCCCGTTATCGCGGGAATGTCCGGTGGGACCAGCGCGCCGCCCAGGGCGTCCCATACGCTGCGGGCGTCCTCGTACAGCGCCAGAAGCTGGTAAAAGCGCTTGGCCCCGATGCCCTCCACGCTGGACAGCCAGACCCAGTATTGTTCCATGGGATTGTAGAAATCCCCGTCGTTACGCACGCTTTGCTCTCTTTCCGGGCGTAAATACCCTGGTGTGTTTTCAACGCGGCCTGGCGGAAGTGCGGCCGGATCTGCGCGTTCAGGCTTTCTTGCGATACACAAACTTCCCCTGCACCACGAAATTCATGCAGAAAAGCAGCACCTCCACCAAAATTTTGGACAGCGCGAAGGGCCAGCCCAGGCGGATGGTCAGCAGGTGCATCAGCGCCAGGTTCAGCGCCAGCACGACGGCGGCCAGCGCCGCGTATTTCAGCAGGGCCTTGCCCAGGGTTTCGTTGCCGTTGAACACCATCCGACGGTTGACGGAGAAGTTCACGGTGGCGCTGACCAGGCGGGCGACGATGACGCTGAAATTCAGCGACATCGCCGGGGGCCAGGCGGCGGTGAGCGCCTTCAATATCAGCGCCAGCACGTAGTCGATGGCAAAGGCCAGCAGCGACGAGGCGGCGAACTTGAAGATGCACATGTAGATTTTGAAGGAATCCCTGAAGGGGTTGAAGTGGGAGGAGGCGTTGTCCTCGATGTACACCGTGTCGATCCATTCCTCCTCGATGGGGATGCCCGACTGTGCCGCAGTGAGCAGCATGTTGATCTCGTATTCATAGCGGTCGCCGGGAATGTCGACAAAGCCCTTCATCAGCTCACGGTCGAAGGCCCGCAGGCCGGTCTGGGTGTCGTAAACGGAGACGCCGCTGGCGACGCTGAACACCTTGCGGGTGATGCCGTTGCCCAGGCGGCTGCGCAGGGGCACGTTGCCCTCGAATTTGCGGCTGCCCAGCACCAGCGTGCCGGGATGGCTGGCGGCCCTCTGGCTGACGCGCAGTATGTCCCCGTAGCGGTGCTGCCCGTCGGCATCGGCGGTGACGGCGAGGCCGCAGTCGGGGCAATGATCCAGCACATGCCGGAAGGCGGTCTTCAACGCCGCGCCCTTGCCCCGGTTCTGCGGATGGCGCAGCAGCGTCACCCCGGCGGGCAGGGCGTCGAATACGGGCAGAAAATCCGGCCCGCTGCCGTCGTCCACCACCACGGGCAGAAAATCGTCGTTTCCCTGGAACTGCGCCAGGAGGTTCAGCAGTTCCTTCGCGGGCTTGTAGGCGGGTATGATCAGTGCGGTTTTCATCATCGATGGCTCCTTGGTATAAAAACTACATATGATAATAGCACATCTTCCGCGGAATAACAAGGGGTCACGCCAGCCATTCCACGGCTCACGCATGAATAGAAAGCAGGACTTTCTGGAGATAGTCGTCATCATAACAGCAACGCCTGCGACGTCTGGCGACAGAGAGCTTATCATCCATGCGTTTCAAAATATTCAGAACGATATGACGTACCACCGCAAAGTTTTCCGCTGTATTATCCTTGCGCATACGCGAGTGATCCTCTCGGAAGGTAACATCAAGGCACCAGTGCAGGGAATTCTCAACACCCCAATGGCTTCTGGCCGCAACCGAGAATTCCCTGACATCTTCCAACGAGGAAATATAGAAATGGGTTTCTTCCGTAGTAGTTTCACCCTGAATAACACGGGTTTTCATCATCCCAACGCCGCGCAGGTCACGCCACTCCCCATGCAATTTCAGGAAATCCGGATCTGTACACAGATAATACTCCCTCGTCTCTATTCGCCCGTGCCCTTTTTCCTGCGTCACATGTTTCCCTACACGATTATAAAACTGTGGCTCCTCCAGCGCGGCTGCAAAGTATTCCTCTGTTTCCTGCCGCAATTTGGGCTGGTTGTCCTTTAACCCTATTACATAGTCCGCGCCTTTGTCCCTGATCTTGCGCACGATTTCCTTCTGACAGCTCATCGCATCAGCAGTTATTATCGTCCCTTCGATATCCAACAGCTCCAGCAACTCCGGCACAGCCGTGATTTCATTCGTCTTTCCATCTACCGCCATCTGCCCGAATACCGCCTTGGCCTTGTTCGCCCATGCGCTTACCATGTGTATCGGCTTCTGTTCTTTGCTGCCGCTGCCTCGCATGGTTTTTCCGTCCACGCTGATAATTTCACGGCTCTGTTTCCCGCATGCATGCTGTACCCACGCGATAAATCTTTCCTGGAATTCCTTCGGATTGAGCATCGCAAAGACTCGCTCCATCGTATCATGCGACGGTATTCCATTTGCCAATTCCAATCCCAATGCTTCTCGGAACCATGCTTCTTTTACCCGGCAGTAGTCTGCTATATCCTCCCAGACATCGCATCCCGCTATTACTGCACAGATCACGATCATAATTGTTTCTATGAAGCTGTGCTTCACCTTTGCTTCCTGCCTCGGGTCTGTCATCCCTTCAAAGTATTCGCTCATCTCTTTTCACCTCTATGTCCTTTTCGACATCAGAGGTGAATAATCCTTTTGGTAATACTTTTGTAATATATTTTATAACCTGTTTACTCATGCGTTCGCCGTGCCAGCCATTCCACGGCCAGGCGTACGGTCAGCAGGGCAAGTACCCCCAGCATGACCACCCGGATCAGCCTTGCGCCGCGGGTCAGCGCCAGCCGCGCCCCCAACCAGCCCCCCACCAGCGAGCAGCACATGGCGGGCAACGCCAGCGCGAACAGCACGTTCCCCGCGAGGATGCGCGTGACGAGGGAGGCGACATTGCTGACCAGGTTCACCGGCTTGGCGGTGGCCGAAGCGCTGACCATGTCCATGCCCAGCAGCCAGGTGAACAGCAGGATCAGCAGCGTGCCCGTGCCAGGGCCGAAGAAGCCGTCGTAAAAGCCGATGGCGAGCCCGATGGCCGCGCAGACGGGGACCTGTCGCCGGGTGAAGGGGCGGACCCGCTCCGGCTTCTTTCCCCCCAGCAGCACCAGCACCCCGACCACGGGTATGGCGAAGACCATGAAGACGTGCATGGTCCGGTTGCCGAGGGCCATGGCCGCCTGGGTGCCCAGCCATGAGCCCGGCAGGGCCAGCGCCGCGGCGATGGCGGCGGGGCGGGCCTTTACCGCGTCGCTCCTGGCGTAGCGTATGGTCGCCATCAGCGTGCCGAAGGTGGAGGAGAACTTGTTGTTGCCCGAGGCGAAGTCGTAATCGAGGCCGGCGATGGTGTAGGCGGGCAGGGAGATCAGCCCGCCCCCGCCCGCGATGGCGTCCACCACCGCCGCGAGAAAGACCATGGGCAGCACGAGCAGGTACATTCCCGGCGTCACCGACAAGGCAATCGTCCCCCTTCATACTTTTGACCGCCGCCAATTATAGCAGAAACAGGGAATTTGATAAAGCAAAGGTTTTGTAACGGGGGCGCGGGGATTTGTGGCCTGGACAAAGGCGAACCTGCCGCAAAGCATCGCGGCGTCGGCGCTGCACGGTAAGCGGGGAAAGCAGACAAAAGAATCACCCATGGCAACAGGGCCTGTCGATTTGAGGCGAATGCTGTTGTCATGGGCGATTTTCAGGTTGGCTCTACTCCGCCTTCGTCTCGCAGTACGCGCAGCGGTAGATGGCGTGGCGGGGGTCGGTGAGGTTGAAGATGTGGGGCAGCTCCTGCTCGACGCTGGTGATGCAGCGGGGGTTTTTGCACTTGAGCACGTTGCGGATCTGCTTGGGCAGGGAGAGCTGTCTCTTCTCCACCAGTTTTCCGTCCGCGATGATGTTTACGGTGATTTCAGGGTCGATGAAGCCCAGTATGTTCAGGTCGAGCTCCATGGCGGAGTCGATCTTGATGATGTCCTTGCGCCCCTGCTTGTGGCTGGGGGCGTTTTTGATGATGGCGACGGAGCAATCCAGGCTGTCCAGCCCCAGGAACCGGTAGATTTCCATGGACTTGCCGGCCTTGATGTGATCCAGCACGATGCCGTTGCGTATGGAATCGATGTGCATTAGGCCACCTCCAGCAGTTTCAGAATCAGCGCCATGCGGATATACTTGCCGTACAGGGCCTGCCGGAAATAGCAGGCGCGGGGGTCGGCATCCACGGCGGTGGAGATCTCGTTCACCCGGGGCAGCGGGTGGAGGATCGACAGGTCGGCCCGGGCGTTTTGCAGCTTCTCGGGGGTGAGGATGTAGCTGTCCTTCAGGCGCAGGTAGTCCTCCTCGTTGAAGAAGCGCTCGCGCTGTACGCGGGTCATGTAGAGTATGTCCAGCTCGGGCATCACTGCGGTCAGGTCGGTGGTCTGGATGTATTCGATGTGCTGCTGTTGCAGGATCTCCTTCTTGATGTAGCTGGGCAGCTTCAATTCCTCCGGGGAGATCAGCGCGAAGCGCATGTTTTTATACCGGGCCATGGCGGCGATCAGCGAATGCACCGTTCGGCCGAACTTTAAATCGCCGCAGACGCCGATGGTCAGGTCGGACAGCCGCCCCTTTTCCCGGCTGATGGTCAGCAGGTCGGTGAGCGTCTGGGTGGGGTGCAGGTGGCCGCCGTCGCCGGCGTTGATCACGGGCACCGTGGCGGCCATCGAGGCCACCAGCGGCGCGCCCTCCTTGGGGTGGCGCATGGCGATGATGTCCGCGTAGCCCGAGACCACGCGCACCGTGTCCGAGACGCTTTCGCCCTTGGCGGCGGAGGAACTCTGGGCTTCGGAGAAGCCCAGCACCTGGCCGCCCAGCTCGTACATGGCGGCCTCGAAGCTCAGCCGCGTGCGGGTGGAGGGCTCGAAGAACAGCGTCGCCAGCTTTTTATATTTGCACTTCTCCCGGTATTCGTCCGGGTGGGCGATGATGTCGTTGGCCAGGGCGATCAGTTCGTCGATCTCCTCGACGGAGAGCTGCTGTATGTCGATCAGGCTCCTCATGCGTTACCTCCGATCCAGCTTTCATCCGAGGGATTGTCCCGGAACTTCATGAGGCGCGCCACGTCCTCGGGCTTGATGTAGCCCGTCTCGGCGGCGACGGCGGCCACGGCGTCCAGGTTGGTCAGGCTCACGTTCTTCACCTTTGCCTCGGCCAGCCGGTCCAGGCCCTTCTTCATGCCGTAGGTGAATATGGAGGCGATGCCCAGCACCTCAGCCCCGGCCTCGCGCAGGGCCTCCACGACCTCGATGCAGCTGCCGGCAGTGGAGATCAGGTCTTCGACGACGACCACCTTCTGGCCCGGCTCCAGCCTGCCCTCGATGCGGTTGCCGCGCCCGTGGTCCTTGGCCCCGGAGCGCACGTAGCCCATGGGCAGGTTCATCAGGTGGCCCACGATGGCCGCGTGGGCGATGCCGGCGGTGGAGGTGCCCATCAGGACCTCCACGTCCGGGTACTCCCGGCGGATCAGCTCGACGAGGCCGTTTTCCACGTCGTTGCGCACCGCGGGGGCGGTCAGCGTCAGCCGGTTGTCGCAGTAGATCGGGGATTTTATGCCGCTGGCCCAGGTGAAGGGCTGGTCGGGGCGGAGAAAGACGGCCTGGATGGACAAAAGATCCCTGGCGATGAGATTTTGCATGGTGTATTCCTCCTTTGTTGAACGGTCAATCAGCGCGTATACGACTGATCACCATCTCATAATCGATATAATTGCCGGCGAAGGGCGTTTCGGCGTTTGTCCTTTCGGCCACCCTTACAAACCCGGCGCTCTCGTAGTTCCGCTGCGCCGGGATGAGCAGCGCGTTTGTCTTCACGAGGATCCTCCTGAGGTCAGGGTATTCCCTGATTCGCCGGACGGCCTCCCGCAATTGAAGCCTGCCATACCCTCTGCCCCTGAACGCGGTCAATATGCAGTTATGGCCGATGCTCACGCGATCGGGCCTGTTTCGCGGGTCCCAGGATATATGCCCGACGGGCTTGCCGTTCACTGCGGTGATAAAGGCGTATCTGTCGGCGATGGAGGGGTTTGAATAGAAAAAATCATCGTGCGCCAGCCATAGATCGTTCCAGCGCCTTCGGCAGCGCTCGTCGAAGGCGTAGGCGTCCACCAGCTGACGGTAAAGCGTGCCCCTCGGAAATTCGTGGACGCGCCTGAATTCGATCATCCGATAAACTCCGCGACACACCTGCGGTACGCCGCCACCGGGTCCTCGGCCGCGGTGATGGGGCGGCCCACGACGATGTAGTCGCTGCCCAGCTCCCGGGCGCGGGCGGGGGTGGTGACGCGGACCTGGTCGCCCACGGCGCCATCGGTGAAGCGCACGCCGGGGGTGACGGTGATGAAGCCCGCGCCGCAGTTTTCATGGACCACGGGGCTCTCCAGCGGGGAGCAGACCACGCCGTCCAACCCGGCCTCGCGGGCGTTCTTCGCGTAGTGCATCACCACGTCGGGCAGGGGCCTGTCGATCAGCAGCTCATCCTTCATGCGCTGCTCGCTGGTGCTCGTCAGCTGGGTCACGGCGATCAGCAGGGGCCGGGTGCCGTCGGGGCGGGTGAGGCCCTCCAGGGCGGCCTTCATCATGTCGATGGTGCCGAAGGCGTGGAGGTTGGTCATGTCCACGTCCAGGTCGCGGAGCACGGCCATGGACTTTTTCACCGTGTTGGGGATGTCGCACAGCTTCAGATCGAGGAAGATCTGATGGCCGCGGGCCTTGATCTCCCGCACGATGTCCGGGCCCGCGCCGTAGAACAGCTCCATGCCGATCTTGACGTAGGGCTTGCGGGCTTCGCCGCTGAATTTGTCGAGGAATGAGAGCACAGCCTCGCGGCTGGAAAAGTCGCAGGCGACGATGACGTCTTTACCCATGATAAAACACCTCCGTTGATTTGGTCTTGTGATAAAAGCAGTTTATTACAGCTACAGAAACGCCTGTCCGACGCTGATGATGACGGGCAGCGTCGCTGCGAAGAGGATCGTGGACAGGATTACCGTGTGGGCGCAGAATTCGGGGGCCTTGTCGTAGCGTATGGCATAGATGCTGGTGAGCGTGGCGCAGGGACAGGCCAGGTAGACCAGCACGCAGAGCCGGGCATCGGAATCCAGGGGCAGCAGCCGCAGCACCAGCATGCCCGCAAGGGGGATGGCCAGGTTGCGCAGCGCGGTGATGGCGTAGGCTTTCTTCTGCCGAAGCACGGTGGACAGCGCGCTCTCCGACAGCATCACGCCGATGATGATCAGCGAAAGGGGCGTGATCATGGCGCCGACGCCCGAGCACACCGTCTGTACCGGGGCGGGGAAGTGCAGTCCCGCCGCCAGCATGCCGATCAGAGCGACGGTGGACAGCATCGAAGGGGTCAGCAGGTTTTTGAGGCTCGCCCTGCCGCCGGTGAACAGGCTGTGCTGGACCGTGAAGAACAGCACATTGAAGGCGATCAGCGCGCTGGCGTTGTACAGCACGGCCATATCGCCGAACAGCGCGCGGCACAGGGGCAGCCCGAGGAAGGTGCAGTTGGGGTAGGTCAGCAGGCTCGTGGTTGCGGCGCGCATGTCCGGCGCGGCGCCTGTCGCCCTGTGAACGGCCAGCGAGACAAGGGTGACGCACAGGTACGTCGCCATGGTGAAGGCCAGCGCGACCAGCATGCCGCGCATCTCCTGGCCGCTCACATTCTGGGAGGAGGCCGAAAGGATCGTGAAGGGCAGTATCAGCACGGAGCACAGTCCGGACAGGTATTTGCGATGATCCGGGTTGATCAGCCCCAGCTTGCCCGCCGCGAAGCCGACCAGCACGTAGAGCAGTATGATCAGTATCTGGGAGAAAACGAGCTGCATGGACAAGGATAAGCGCCCCCTTCCCTCGGATTACCGGGCCCTGCCCAGCTCCGACAGCGCGCCGATGCCGTACCGCGCCATTTCGTCGGGCAGCGCTTCGATGATGCGCTTGCAGGCGAAGGGATCGACGAGGTTCGCCGCGCCCACCTCCACCGCCGCGGCCCCGGCCATCATCATTTCCAGCACGTCGGCGGCGGTGGATATGCCGCCCATGCCGATCACCGGGATGTCCACGGCGCGGGCCACCTGGTACACCATCCGCAGGGCCACCGGGAACACCGCCGGACCGGAGAGGCCGCCGGTGATGTTGGCGAGCACGGGCCGACGGGTGCGCAGGTCGATGCGCATGCCCATGAGCGTGTTGATGAGGCTCAGGCCGTCCGCCCCCGCGTCCGCGCAGGCCCGGGCGATGGCGACGATGTCCGTGACGTTAGGGGACAGCTTCATGATGACCGGCTTGGTGGTCGCGGCCTTCACCGCGCGGGTGATTTCGGCGGCGCAGGCCGGGTCGGTGCCGAAGCTCATGCCGCCGTGATGCACGTTGGGGCAGGAGATGTTGACCTCCAGCCAGCCCACCTGGTCGCAGGCGTCCAGCTTCGCACAGGTTTCCACGTATTCATCGACGGAAAACCCCGAGACGTTGGCCATTACGGGCTTGCGGAAGATGCGCCTGAGGTTCGGCAGCTCCTCGGCGATGACCTTCTCCACGCCGGGGTTTTGCAGCCCCACCGCGTTCAGCATGCCCGAGGGCGCTTCGGCGATGCGGGGCAGCGGGTTGCCCAGGCGGGGATGAAGGGTCGTGCCCTTGAAGGAGAAGGTTCCCAGTATGTTGATGTCGTACAGCTCGGCGAACTCCCGCCCGTAGCCGAAGGTGCCCGAGGCGGGGATGACGGGGTTGTCCAGCCGGATACCGCAGAGGCTGACGCTGAGGTCGGGCATGAGATCAAGTCCTTTCGATGAATTAGGAATGAGGAATGAGAAATGAGGAATGGCGGTGGAAAACCCTGGCGGGATTTCCTTTACCAAATTGGGGACATGCCCTGGCTTTTTCGATCAAAGAAATCCGCAAGGATTTCTACGTTCATTTCTGATTCCTCATTTATTTCCGTCCTTCCAAAAAATTTCGTCATGGTAAAGTACCGGCCCGTCCTTGCAGATGCGCTTATAGCCCGTGATGGTCTCGCAGGTGCAGCCCATGCAGGCCCCGAAGCCGCAGCCCATGCGGGCCTCGAAGCTCAGCTGGCCGGGGCAATCCAGGGCGTTGAACACGGCTTTGAGCATCGGCTCCGGGCCGCAGGCGTAGTAGTGGGTGGGGCTATCCGGCAATACGGCGGTGACGAAGCCCTTCGCGCCGCAGCTGCCGTCCACGGTGGACACCCGCACGTCGCAGCCCAGCGCCGCGAATTCGCGCTCATAGAAGATTTCGCCGGCGGTGTTGAAGCCCAGGCAGACGGTCACGCGCCTGCCCTGGGCGATGAGGCGCCTGGCAAGGCCGTACAGCGGTGGCACGCCCACGCCGCCGACGACGAGCAGAGGGCGCTCGCCCGCCGGGGAAAGGTCGTAGCCGTTGCCCAGCCCGACCAGGCAGTCCAGCGCCTGGCCTGGGACCATTTTCGAGAGCTGCTCCGTGCCCCTGCCGACCACCTTGTAGATGAGCGTCAGGCCGCTGTCATCCCAGTCGCAGATGGAGATGGGGCGGCGCAGGTACAGGCCGTCCAGGCGGATGTTGACGAACTGCCCCGGCGCCGTGATGGCCGAGGTATCGCCCGCGAGCACCATGCGGTAAACTTCGCGGGTCAGGGGGTCGTTTTTTTCGACGGTAAAGGTGAATTGCTTCATTTTCTCTCCTTGGGCAGGTTCAGACTGCCCGACAAACTGGAATTCGTCAATTTTTCTTGAGCGTCAAAACAGCGCCGACGATCGTTCCTGTCAGTATAAACGGGGCAATTCTGACAAAGCAAAATTCAAAGGCATGCAGCGCAACGCCGACAACCGCAGTTTCCGGGTTGCCGTAATCCCACTCCAAATAGGGACTGCCCGCTTTGCCGATGACAGCGAAGGCTGTTATGTTGGCCGCAAATAACAGGATAAAAGCCCAATGAAGTATTCTGCGCTTTGCAGCCTTTTCCCGTGCAAGCTGCGAATTGATGATTTCGAGCTTTTGTGATATGGACTTCAGATCATCGGGCGAGTTCCCTGAAAGCGTTTCACCGAGCAATACGCTGACCGGCGTCTCAAGCACCTCAGAAACGGAAACCAGCATCTCTGAATCTGGAACGGACAGCCCACGTTCCCATTTGGAGACCGTCTGGCGCACCACGTTCAGCCTGATCGCAAGCGCCTCCTGAGATAGCCCCTTTGCCCTTCTGACTGCTTTGATGTTTTCGTTCAGCATCCGCGAAAACCTCCTTTCACAGCCATGATACGCCAAAGCGAGCCGTTGCCGCAAGCAACACATTATAACATCTCGGAAATCCCCCGATTTATCGCGATGACCTTGCTCATGCGTCTATCGTCGAAATCGTCAGCGTGGTCTCCTCCAGCACGTCCAGCAGCACGCGCACGGTGTCCAGGGACGTGAACAGCGTGATGTTGTTCTCGGTGGCGCACTGTCGGATCTTCACGCCGTCGGTCAACGCGTTGGTGGAGTTGAGGTTGCGTGTGTTGATCACGTAGGCGATGTGGCCCTGGCGCATGGACTCCACGATCTCGTCGCTGTTGTCTTCGCCGATCTTCTTGAGCACATGGGTACGGATGCCCCGCTCCTTCAGATAGGCGGCAGTGCCCTCGGTGGCCTCGATGTTGAAGCCAAGGTTGTAAAAGCGGCGGATCAGCGGCTCAGCCTCGGCCTTGTCCCCGCGGGCGATGGTGGCGAACACCGTGCCGTAGTTCTGAAGTCGGAGCCCCGCAGCCTGGAGGGCCTTGTACAGCGCCCGGTTCAGCTTGTCGTCGTAGCCGATGGCCTCGCCGGTGGACTTCATCTCGGGGCTCAGGTAGGCGTCCAGCCCCTTGATCTTGTTGAAGGAGAACACGGGCACCTTGACATAGTAGCGCTTCTTTTCCTCGGGATACAGGTCGAATATGCCCTGCTCCTTCAGGCTCTTGCCGAGGATGACCTCGGTGGCGATGTCCGCCAGCGACCAGCCGGTGGCCTTGGAGAGGAAGGGCACGGTGCGGGAGGAGCGGGGGTTGACCTCGATGATGTACACGTTTTCATCCCGATCCACGATGAACTGTATGTTGTACAGGCCAACGATGCCGATGCCAATGCCCAGCTTCTTCGCGTATTGCAGTATGATGCCCTTGACCTTGTTGGAGATGGAGAAGGCGGGATAGACGGAGATGGAGTCGCCGGAGTGGATGCCGGTGCGCTCCACCAGCTCCATGATGCCGGGAACGAACACGTCCCGGCCGTCGCAGATGGCGTCCACCTCGACCTCCTTGCCCTGGATGTAGTGATCCACCAGCACGGGCTTGTCGGCGTCGATCTCCACGGCCTCCCGCAGATAGCGGCGAAGCTGCTGCTCGTTGGCCACGATCTGCATGGCGCGTCCGCCCAGCACGAAGGAGGGGCGCACCAGCACGGGGTAGCCGATCCCGGCGGCGGCGGCTACGCCCTCCTCGATGTGGGTCACTGCGCGGCCCTGGGGCTGGGGGATGTCCAGCTGTTTCAGTATCTTTTCAAAGCTGTCCCGGTTCTCGGCCCGCTCGATGGCGGCGCAGCTGGTGCCGATCAGCTTCACGCCCCGCTCCATCAGCGGCTGGGCCAGGTTGATGGCGGTCTGGCCGCCCAGGGAGGTGATCACGCCCTCGGGCTGCTCGAAGTCGATGACGTTCATCACGTCCTCGGGGGTCAGCGGCTCGAAGTACAGCTTGTCAGAGGTCTTGTAGTCGGTGGAGACGGTCTCCGGGTTGTTGTTGATGATGATGGCCTCGTAGCCGTTGCGGCGGATGGTCTGCACCGCGTGGACGGTGGAATAGTCGAACTCCACGCCCTGGCCGATGCGGATGGGGCCCGCGCCCAGCACAACCACCTTCTTCCGGTCGGTGTGGATGGAGGCGTTGGGCAGGTTGTAGCTGGAATACAGGTAGGGGATGTAGACCCCGGTGTGCAGCGTGTCCACCATCGGGAAGGCGGGAACGATGCCCGCCTCGCGACGCGTGCGCCACACGGTCAGCTCGTCCATGTTCCACAGCTCGGCCACGGTCCTGTCGGCAAAGCCCATTTGCTTGGCCGCGCGCAGGGCCTGCAGGTCGTTCGGCTTGTTCCTCAGTATGCCTTCCATTTCGATGATGCGGGCGATGGATTCCAGGAACAGCGGGGTAATCATCGTGATGGCCGCCAGCCTGTCAAGGGGGGCGCCCCGGCGGATCAGCTCGGCGACGGCGAAGATGCCGTCAGAGCGGAAATCCCTGATATAGCGCCACAGGCTGTCGTCGTCCATGGCCGTGAATTTGGGCAGGCTCAGGTGATGCGCGCCGTTTTCCAGTGAGCGCACCGATTTGAGCATGCATTCCTCCAGGGAGGCCCCGATGCCCATGACCTCGCCGGTGGCCTTCATCTGGGTGCCCAGCAGGTTGGGCGCGGTGGCGAACTTGTCGAAGGGGAAGCGGGGGAACTTGGCGACGATGTAGTCCAGGCGGGGCTCGATGGCCGCCGTGCCGCCGGCGACGGGGATGTCCTCCAGGGCCATGCCCAGGGCGATCTTGGCGGTGACGGAGGCGATGGGGTAGCCCGAGGCCTTGCTCGCCAGCGCGGAGGACCGGCTGACCCGGGGGTTGACCTCGATGAGATAGTATTCGCTGGTTTCGGGATGCAGCGCGAACTGCACGTTGCAGCCGCCCTCGATCTTCAGCTCCCGGATGATTTTGATGGCGGAGTCGTTCAGCATCTTCAAATCGTGGTCGTTCAGCGAGAGTATGGGCGCGACCACGATGCTGTCGCCGGTGTGCACGCCCACGGGATCCACGTTCTCCATGCCGCAGATGGTGATGGCGTGGTCGTTGGAATCGCGCATGACCTCGAACTCGATCTCCTTGTAGCCCTTCACGCTCTTTTCCACCAGCACCTGGTGGACGGGGGAGAGCTTGAAGCCGTTGGTGCCGACCTCGATCAGCTCCGCCTCGTCGTAGGCGAAGCCGCCGCCGGTGCCGCCCAGGGTGAACGCGGGGCGCAGCACCACGGGATAGCCGATGCGCCTGGCCGCGGCCTTGGCTTCCTCCAGGCTGTAGGTGATCTCGGAGGGGATGACCGGCTCGCCGATGGACTGGCACATCTCCTTGAACAGCTCCCGGTCCTCGGCCCGCTCGATGGAGGAGAAGGGCGTCCCCAGCAGCTCCACGCGGCATTCCCGCAGCACGCCCTTCTTTTCAAGCTGCATGGCCAGGTTCAGGCCCGTCTGCCCGCCGATGCCGGGCACGATGGCGTCCGGGCGCTCGTAGCGCAGTATCTTGGCGATATATTCCAGGGTCAGCGGCTCCATGTACACCTTGTCGGCGATGCTGGTGTCCGTCATAATGGTGGCGGGGTTGGAATTGCAGAGGATGACCTCGTAGCCCTCCTCCTTCAGGGCCAGGCACGCCTGGGTGCCGGCGTAATCGAATTCCGCCGCCTGCCCGATGACGATGGGGCCGGAGCCGATGATCAGAACCTTTTTGATGTCCGTGCGCTTTGCCATGTTCAAGCCTCCGTGTTTGGTCGTATGGGTTGAGTATAATTGGAAATGGGGCGTTGGGAACAGGGAATGGCGGTGCAAACCCTGACGGATTTGTTTCGATGGATATCAGCGTGGGCCTGTTCAGCCGCTTCGGATTGGATTGAACAGCGGTATGATGAAGACAAATCCATCGTTCCCAATTCCCTATTATTTTTTATGCCACACCGTTTCGCCTCTATAGATCGTCTCGACGCACGCGCCGTTGACCTGCCACCCTTCAAAGGGCGTGGCCCTGCCCATGGACAGGAAGTCAGAGGGGTCGATTTTATAGCTTGCATCCAGATCCCAGAGCGCCAGATTGGCGGGCGCGCCGGGGCGCAGGCCCTCCGCCGGAAGGCCGAAGCGGGCGGCGGGGGCGGCGGACATCAGCGCCACAAGCCTTTCGAGGGAGATGATGCCCGATTGCTTCACCAGATACGTGTAGAGCAGCGGGAAGGCGGTCTCAAGCCCCACGATGCCCATGGCGCTGCCGGCCAGTCCCTTCGCCTTTTCTTCGGCGGCATGGGGGGCGTGGTCGGTGGCGATCATGCCGATGGTACCGTCCGCAAGGCCCTCCAGCAGCGCCACCCGGTCGGCCTTCTGGCGAACCGGGGGGTTCATCTTGAAGCGGCCCTCGTCCCGCAGGTCGTCCTCAGTCAGCAACAGGTAGTGGGGGGCGGTTTCGCAGGACACGTCCAGTCCCTCGGCCCTGGCCTTCCGGATCAAATCGACGCTCTGCCTGGTGGAGATGTGGCAGACGTGGTAAGCGCAGCCGGTCTCCCGCACCAGGTCAAGATCCCGGGCGATCTGGCCCCATTCACTCTCGGCGCAGATGCCCTTCAACCCGTGGGTGCGGGCCCAGGCCCCGTCGTGGATGCAGCCGCCGCGCAGCAGCCGGTTGTCCTCGCAGTGGGCGGCGATGAGCCTGCCCAGGGATTTGGCCTTGAGCATTGCCGCACGCATCATGTCGCCCGACTGTACGCCGTGGCCGTCGTCGGAGAAGGCGACGACCTTTCCGGCCATGCCATCCATGTCGGAGAGGGCCTCCCCGGCCTCGTTTACGGTGATCGTGCCGTAGGGTCGCACGTCGATGACGGCGTCCCTTGCGATGATGTCCAGCTGAGCCTGTAAATGGGCAACGCTGTCCGGCGCGGGGTTCAGGTTGGGCATGGCGCACACCGCCGTGTAACCGCCCCTGGCCGCCGCGAGGGTGCCGGTGCGGATGGTCTCCTTATAGGAAAAACCCGGCTCTCGCAGATGAACATGCACATCTGTGAAGCCGGGCAATGCGTACAGGAAAGGCGCTGAAAGGAGCTTGGCGGCGGGGGCGACGGAGACAATACTGCCGCCCTCGATACATATATCCGACGGGACAAAACGCCCGTTGACAAAGGCCATCACATCGCTGATCGTTCGCTGCAAGGGGCTGCCCTCCCTTCCGTGGGCGGGCGTCGGACAAGAAAAAAGCCGCATCGCTGCGGCAGGATGACACATGCAAACCGAGCGCCGCGCGCTGCGGAGCGATTCAACATGCACAATCTTGCCGGCATCCCGTACCGGATTAATGATCAGAATTATTACATGACATTTTAACCGGGCGGGCGGGGAATGTCAATTACAAACGTGTGAATTATCAAATTTTATCACGTGAATCGGCGTCACAGCAGCGGGATCATATCCGCCAGCCGCCCGAATTTCAGGTCGGGCTTTGTCGGCGACGCAGCCAGCATGGCCTCGGTGGTTTCGCCGCTCATCACCAGTATGGACAGCATGCCGGTGCGCAGGCCGGTCTCGATGTCGGTGTACAGCCGGTCACCCACCATGGCCAGCTCGTCCACCCGCAGCCCCGTGCGCTTGAGCACCGCCTCGACGATGCCGGCGTGGGGCTTGCCCACGATCAGATCGGGCCTTCTGCCCGTGGATGCCTCGATGAAGGCCATGATCGCGCCGATGTCGGGCATGAAGCCGGTCTCGGTGGGACAGTTGAAATCCGGGTGGGTGGCGATGTAGGGCAGGCCGGCGCGCACGAAATCGCACACGGTCTGCATCTTCTGATAGTCCAGCGTGGTGTCGAAGCCGATCACCACGATCTCGGGGTTTTCCATGTCCACGGGGATGCCCGCCTGCCGGAATTCCGCCAGCAGGAATTCGTTTCCCAGCACGAAGGCGCGCCTGCCGGGGTAGAGGGCGCGAAGCTTTTCACAGGTGGCTTCTCCCGAGGTAAGCACCCGGCTTCGCTCGACGGACAGACCCATCTTCGCCAGCTTCCGGACATAAAAATCCGCGTTGTGGCTGGAGTTGTTGGTCAGGAACATGTAGTCCCGTCCCGTGGCCAGCACCCGGTCGATGAATTCCAGGGAACCCTCGATCAGCTGCCCGCCCAGGTAAAACGTGCCGTCCATGTCCAAAAGGAAGCATTTGACATCAGACAGGGTCATGGAAAAACCGCCTCGTTTCCAAATCAGAATTCAATCTTGCCCTCGGACATTCCCTTGACCGGGGCCAGCGCCTCCACGCGGTAGCCCGCGGCGCGGAGCTTGTCCATGCCGGGCTGGAAGGTCTTTGCGATCACGGTTCCGACGCCCACGATCTGCGCCCCGGCCTGTTCCAGCAGGGCGATGCCGCCAAAGGCCGCCTCGCCGTTGGCCAGGAAGTCGTCGATCAGCAGCACCCGGTCGCCCGGGGTGACGAAGTGGGTCTTCAGCGTCAGCAGGTAGGGGGCGTTCTTGGTGAAGGAAAAGACCTCCTTTTGGATGATGCCGTCCTTCAATATGCTGGAGACCGACTTTTTCAGGATCACCATCGGCAAATCCATCGCCAGCGCCGTCATGGCAGCAGGGGCGATGCCCGAGGATTCGATCGTGGCGATGCGGGTCGCGCCCGCGTCGGCGAAGCGCCGGGCGAATTCCTCGCCGCAGGCCTTCATCAGCTTCACGTCCACCTGGTGGTTCAGGAAGGAATCCACCAGAAGCACGTGTTCGTTCAGCGCCCGTCCGTCCCTGAGTATCCTCTGCTTGAGCAATTCCATGATCGATCACTGCCTTTCGTTTGTAATTGGGAATGGGGAATTGGGAATGATGGTTGAAATCCTTTGGTTTTCTCAAATCAGCGGCTGCTTAATTCTCAATTATTCTCATCATTCTTCACGGCCGTTTCCGTTTCTTTGTCCAGCTTCTCCACCACCGCCCACTCCACGCGGCGGTCGGCGATCTGCTCCACGCTGATGCGAAGGCCGAAGCACTCCACCACCGGGTGTTCGCCGTCGGAGGGGATTTCTGTCAGCCGACTGAAGACCAACCCGCCCAGGGTGTCGTATTCCTCGTCGGTGGGCAGCTCGATGTCCAGCGCCTTCGAAACGCTCTCCAGATCCGCCGCGCCGGATATCCGCCAGCGCCCGCCCGACAGACGGGTGATCTCCGGCTCCTCCTTGGGGTCGAATTCGTCGTAGATGTTGCCGACGATCTCCTCCAGCAGGTCCTCCAGCGTGATCAGGCCGCTGGTGCCGCCGTATTCGTCCACCACGATGGCCATGTGCTGCTTGCGGGACTGCATCTCCTGGAACAGCACGTCGGCGCGCACCGATTCCGGCACAAAGTGGGCCGGGCGCACCAGCGCCCGCAGGGGCACGTTGCGCCCCTCCGCCTTGCTGAGCAGATAGTCCCGGGTGGTCAGTATGCCCAGCACGTTGTCGATGCTGCCCTCATAGACGGGAAAGCGGGAAAGGCCGCTCTGGCGGATGGTGTCCAGCACTTCTTCGTCGGTGGATTCGATGTCGATGGCGGTGATGTCCTTGCGGTGGATCATGCAATCCCCCGCGTTCATGTTGTTGAATTCAAATATGTTCTCGATCATTTCACGCTCGTCGGCCTCGATCGCGCCCTTTTCCTCGCCGATGTCCACCATCTGCATGATGTCCTCCTCGGTCACGGCGTCCCCGGCGTCTGCGGGCTTGATGTGGAAGGGCCTGAGCAGCAGCGCCCCCAGGGCCATGCACAGCCGGGTGACGGGGGAGAGCGCCGTCATCGTCCAGTCGGCCACGGGCGACACGGCATCCAGCAGCGACCCCCGAAAGTGGGCGCCGAGGTGTCCGGGAAGCACACCGGCGAATATCAGCGTGACCAGCGCAAAGGGCAGCAGGCCGTACAGCGCAAAGCGCGGGATGCTGTCGCCGACGCGATGGCGAAGCAGCGCCCACAGGGCGGTGAAGGCGATCAAAACCAGGCAGATCCAGGTCATGCGGAATTCGCCGAAGGGCTTTTCGGCCTTTCGCGCCAGCCGCAGGGCGCGCCTGGCCTTGCCGTCGCCCGATTCTGAGCGGCGCTGGGCTTCACCCTCGTCGATAAAGGGAACCGCTGCTTCGACCATGCGAAGGACGGCGGCCAGTGAAAGCGTGATGAAGATGACGATACTCGGACCGAAAGGGTCGTCCATGAAAGGGAATCCTCCTTGATTGGTGCGTTGAAATGGTATACATTCACATTATACCAGATTTCACCGCTTTTTCATCCATGGCGTATAAATTTAATGTAATGGGACTGCTCTAAGGCGTGTTTTGATACCTTTTTTACAGCCGCAGGGGAGCGGCTGTATGGGATAGGAACTTCGAAGTGTGATGCAAAAACTAAAACGTTTACGGCCCGGGGCCTCTTTTCCGATGGCGCGCTATTCGTCCTGAGAAATGTGAATGTCCGTGATTGCGCACTGGTCGCCGGTCAGGGCGATATACACGTCGCTCGCGTCGTCCAGGATCGTCGTCGTGCTGCTGAGGATCACGCCCAGGTTTTCGGTATGCATGTTGATCTGGCTCTTATCCCTCTTGATGGTCACGGTACAGTCGATTCCCTGCTTGTTTCTTTCCTTCCAGGTGTTCCAGCCGACAAAGGCAGCGCTCATGTCGACCTGGACGGTGTTCCTGACGTGCTCATCAGATTCCCAGCTTTCCCCATCCAACCGAAGCAGCATGTATTCCCTGAAATCAGGGCCGTCGACCTTGCCGTCCGCCGAGGAAAAGAGGCTGATGAACGGGCAGTGCCAGATCATTCGCGCCGTGGGCAGGCTCATGGCGTGGAAGGAGATCTTCATGCTGTCGGCGATCGGTATGCCGGCCGTCGCGGCGGTCCGCCAGGCGTCCACTTCGATATTGGGGATGTCGCCCTCGGGGCACCCTCTGATAAAGCTGATCTCCTCGGCGATGCGCGGGATCTGTTCTTCGGAGGGGGTATTGTCTCTCTTTACAAA
Source organism: uncultured Eubacteriales bacterium (assembly GCA_902778995.1). Lineage (GTDB taxonomy): Bacteria > Bacillota > Clostridia > Christensenellales > Aristaeellaceae > UBA2862. Next base: position 13,416 of record CACYZW010000005.1, on the reverse strand, counting down.
GATGTTGTTCACCTCGGCATGTTCGCTGCTGATGGCAAGGTACAGGAACCGCGTGTTGTCCGGAAGCGCCAGGATGACCTCCCGAGACAGGTCTCCCTGTGTGATTCGAATGAGCGCGTGGTCCCTGCGGCGAATCGCTTCCACCCGGTAAAGGGTGCTGACCGATACAGGCGACGCCAGCTCCAGGGCGGACTGGCTTTCGAGCCTGCGGGTCTCTGATTTGCGGATATTCTCTTCTGTCACCTGCCCGTCGAGGCGGATCCGCGCGTACTCATAATACAGCAGATCGCGGTTTTTCTCCTCGCCTGGATGGATTTTGCCATCCAGGGAATCAAAGGCGATCAGGGAAGGCAGGGCCTCCGCCTTGGATACCCCGTCGTCCGGATGGATGTTCATGTACATGCGGGTGGCCTCTTCCGTGATGAGCCAGCCCTCTGTGAAGCCGTGGTGGATCGTATTGCCGCGCATGCCTGCGGATCCTTGGGCCTTGTCCTCCTCCCGCATCCGGTAATCCACATCGTGGTCGACCATCTGAACCATGATCTTTGCAAAGGCGGGGTCGAACTGCGTGCCGCTGTTCTTGAGCAGCTCCTCCTTGACGATGTGCTGGGGAATCGCGCTTCGATAGCTGCGGTTGGAGGTCATGGCGTCATAGGCGTCCGCCACGGCGATGATCCGGGCGATCTCCGGAATATGCTCGCCCCTGAGGCCCGCCGGATAACCCCGTCCGTCATAGCGCTCATGGTGATAATTGGCGCCGATGCTCAGATAAGGCGATTCGCTGATCCGCGAAAGGATGTTGTTTCCGTGGACGGGATGGAGCTTGATCTGGGCAAACTCCTCGTCCGTCAGCCTGCCGTCCTTATTGATGATATCGTCGGGCACGCCGATCTTGCCCACATCGTGCAGCAGCGCGGCATAGTAGATCTGCTCACATTCCCTCTCGCTTTTTCCGAGCGCCCGGGCGATCTGCACGGAATAATCCGCCACGCGCGTGGAATGGCCGTGCGTGTACTTGTCCTTGGCGTCGATGGCGGTGGCCAGCGCTTCTGCGGTCTGTCCGAACATGCGGTAGATGCCCCTGGAATCCTTGGCTTCCCTCAGCCGCCCGTGATAGATGGCGGTGTAGATCGTGATCAGGGAAATGAGGTACGTCAGGTAGTTTGCAGTGTCCCCAGAGGTGAGCATATACGTCACACCGTTGATGACCACTTCCTTCGGCTGAAAGGACAGGCCGTTCCTGTAGGTCAGCAGGATGTTGAAAAAGCCCAGAAAACTGGCGGTAAGGATCGCGATGGTGATATAGGGGCGATAGATCATCAGGTAGCCGGCATAGATCATCATCATCACGAAACAGAGGATTTCCTTCCCGTCCCAGAAGTCGCTGTAGGATACATACATGCCGAAGGCGACGCCGAGCGCGGAAAAGGTGATGATGACGGCGTGCTCCAGCCAGGCAAGCCTTTTGTTTTTCAGGTACCTGAACAGCGCATATATCACGAGGGCCAGGCCGATTGCGAACACGCAGAGGTATGAGGATACGAGCAGGTTATTCATGATGGACGCCATGACCGGCGTAATCGAATCGCCAGGCGCCACGAAGGCCTCAAGCCTCAGGATAAACGTATATAAGATGCAGGCGGAACCGCTGATGATGAGCGTGAGATACCAGCCCTTTGACATGCGATCGTTTTTGTGCCTGGTATAGAACAGGCCGAAGAGCGCAAGCGACAGACCGGCCAGCATGAGCAGCCAGAATTTGGTCGTGTATTTCAACAGGGCCGTGGGCAGATCCATCCCGTCCAGGCACTTTGGAATGATTCTCGCGATTGCCTGCCGGATCACCATCCAGATTTCAAGGGCTATGGTAATAAAGCCGATGTACATGGCGCCCTGAAGATTTGCGTTATGCAGATAGTCGCGTTCGTATTGACTCAGCTTTTCAAAGCCCAGCAGATGCGCCAGTAAATGAAGGGCTTTTTGCATCGTTGCTGCCTCCTGTTCGTACAGATCGCCGATATGCTGCCGCCGTATTGTATCGCTTATAAGGGGAAAGGCATCTGGCCCGGGTAAACCAACCCCGGACGCGCAGGCATGAAGTGCCTTACTACAGACGGTGAAAGTATACCATGGCAGTTACAGTAAAGTCAATCGTATTTCTTTTTCAGGGCTCGGGGATCATGCCGTTTTCCCGCTCAAAAGGGGAGGGCTTTGGGAGGATCGTGCGGTGTTTCGTTAACAAATATTGCAATTACATTATACTTTTCAAATAATATACGACTGGCGGAATATTAGTTGTATAATATGTTATGTGCACACCGAGGCATAGAAGGGATGTGCGCGGTGGGGCGAAGGATTGGCCTGATGCCGGCATTCCAGGCCCCCCCTGGATCCGCTGCCGGGGCTTCGGCAGGCCTGCGGCATCACCGGAGAACAGGCGCGAAGCGAGATGTCAGGGATCTCATCCGGCGCCGCAGCGCATTGACATCTATAATTTTATTCTATTACTGCACGACTCGACCATGCGGCGTTCCCACAGGGTAAAGCCGTCTGTGCCTTTTATTACTCGATCCTCAATTTTTGGTTTGCGCGTCGACGCGCCGACCCTCTGTGGTCGTCTACTTCACAATTACGGACGATGGATGCGCCGAAGTCGGTGGGAGAAAGGTAAGAAACGAATATGAAGCGATTTCTTTCTGTGTTGCTGATGACGCTTATACTCGCGCAGACGCTGCCGCTGCACGCCCTGGCTGCCGCCGGGCATGTGCTCACCGACGACGAGCTGGCTGCAGCCTATGCGCTGACGGGCTTTGGCGCGGACGGAAACAGCAGCAACGCGGCCTCGGTCCACAGGGGCATGACGCCCAACGACAACTGGAACGCCATGCAGGTGTCCGACTGGCTGGACGACAAGCTGGATGAGGACATGTTTAACCTGGAGGACGTTTTGACCAAGGTGTCCAATACCATCATCCTGTTGAAGGAGACCGATCCGGAGGCCTACGAGCGGTTCACCGGCAAGGCGGGATCCCATCGGGAGTACGCGGAATACGTGGAGCGCGCAAAGGCTGTATCGGGAGGTCGAGGCCCTGCGACAGACGCTGCACTATCAGCAGGACCGCATCGAGGAGCAGGCGGGGCTCATCGCGGAGCTGGGCCGGCAGCTGCGGGAGTACGGCGAGGGCATGTTCGGTTCCGAGCGCGTGCGCCTGTCCGCGAAGGTGGAGGCTGCGGTAAGCGCGCTGAGGGCCTGCCGAAGCGAAACCGCTGAGGACGCGAAGGAATGGGAGGAACAGATCGGCCAATGGGAGGATCTGCTCTCCGGCGACGATGAAGACGACGGGTTTGCCGACTGGATCGCCGAGATTCTCGCCTATAACAGCGCGCCGGCGGTCAATACCGCCCGCGTGAACCGGGTCGACGCCTCGGGGACGCGCATGAACCGGCTGTCCGCGAACGACAGCGTGCTTTCCAACGGCGATAACGTGACGGTCCACGTCATGACCGAGAACGAGATCTGCCTGAGGCTCTACGCGGACGACGGCAAGAACGGCAAGCGCTATGTGCAATTCGCAAGGGTGCGGGTGACGGACACCCGCGATCCCGAAGCCGAGCCCATGTCCTATTCCACCAACAAGGACGGCGCGGTGTACATTCCCACGAACGAGCTGACCTTGGACAGCGACAAGACGGTTCATTTCAAGCTGGAGGTGAACGCCGAGAAGCGGGGCTATCGCAGCTTCGGCATCGAGGAGGTGGCGATGAAGGCGGGCTCAGTGCGCATGCAGCCCCTGGTTGCGCTGGACGACGACCCCTACGTCTATTCCGCCGCCTTCAACGGACACGATATCATCAACGAAGAATATGAGATGATCTACAGCAGCCTGAACGACTGGGATTTCGAGATCAGGGTCGAGGTGCGCAAGCCCGGCAGCGGCAGCGCGCCCACCCCGAAGCTCGGCTACTGGGCCAAGGGCGATTCGAATTGGAAATGGGAGCTGCAATGGGCGGAGCCCACCGGCCGCGACGGCAACACCTACATATTCAAAGACAAGTGGAAGCGCATGTTCGCGCCGGAGCTGAGCGAAAAGCAGCGGCCCTTCATCGCCTTCAGCAAGGACGAGGGCGCCCAGCGCTTTCGCACCCACCTGATCTCATTGAAGAGCGTGGTGGATTCCCCGGTGGAGGAGGGCAGCGGCGCATTCAAGGGCATAATGGGCCAGGGGCTTGGCTTCGACTTCAAGATTCCGGTGATCGACGCGAACGTCTCCCTCAACCTGCCCTTTAAGGAATACCTGCCCAGGATATCCATCGACATGGCGGGCATCGTCACGATGTCCATGGGCAGCGAGCTGTTGCAAAATAAGCTGAAGAATTCGAAGCTCAATTGGCAGAGCCAGGACATGGCCGACCTGAAAGCCAGGATGCAGGCGGTCAATCGCGAATGCGGCTTTGCGCAATACAAGGCTCAGATGGGCGTGGCCTATGACTATTACAAGGAAAAGCGGTGGAAGTTCCTCGGCGCGTCCAAGCTGGGATTCGGCATGTTCGGCCTGGTCAGCGCCCGCTGGGAGATCGACAATTCCGATGGGAACATCACCCGCAAATTCATCAAGGGCCGGGGCGCCATGGGCGCATTGCTCAAGTATACATACAGTTGGACCATCAGCTATCCCCTCGGGCCGGTGCCCCTGTACCTCACGCTCACGCTGGGAATCAGCGCGGGCTTTGCCATCGGCCTGCAGGTGGGCTTCTCGTGGGATGGAAAGCGCATCCGGGAATGGGAATTCAAGCCGCTGAGGGATATTACCGTCCTCATTTCGGGTTCCTTCTCCGCTCAGATCGGCGTGGGCATCAAGGGCTTCTTCGAGCTTTGGGGGCGATTCACGGCCTCGCTGAATATGCGCCTGACGCTGTTGATCATGGGCGACGGGATCAGTTCGTTTGTGATCAAGGGCGGGGTAAGTCTATCGGCGGGCGTCACGCTGTGCTGGCTGGAATTCAGCAAGGGATGGGGGCCCTGGGGCGGGCAGCTGTGGCCGAAGAAGGAAAAGGCGGCCAACCCGCTGCAGCAATACGCGGCAAACGCCGCCGACGCGCCACAGGAGGTCGTCCCCGCCACCCAGGAGCCGGCGGCCTATCCCCAGCTGGCGCCGGCGGCAAAGGCGATACTGACCAACGAGGTCAGCGCCCACAGCACCATCAAGGTGGGCTTCGCCGGCGGCCATACCTACGCCTTCTATCTGGGCAAGGCCGTGGCCAGGCTGGACAGCGGTGAAGAAAAAACCTGCGACCGCGTGAGCTACGTGGACGTCAATACCGGCAAAAAGGGCTCCCTGCAGGACGCGCTGACCCTCGCCGCCGTACCGAGCATCGTGAACGGAAGAATCAGACATGCCGATTCATTCAACGACTATGCCTCCGACGTGTGGTCGGACGGCAAGGTGATCGTCGTGGTGGCCTGCAGCGCCAGGGCGTTCGACGACGACGGCTATCCGCAGGAAAACAGGATAGGCAACGGCAATACCTGCGCCTACATACTTCTTTTGGGCGTGGACGAAAGCGGCGAGCTCACACTGGTCGAGCCGGGCAACGCCCAGGACATATGGACCAATTTAATACAGTCCATGCTCATGCGCCAGGGCCTCACGGCGCCCCACATCGAATACGCCAGGATGGATTACGACGAGGGCGGCAATCCCGACACCTTCGAGGTGTACGGCTACGCCGAGAAGATCGACGACGGCGACGGGGAGAAGCGCTATACCTGCTTCGAATGCACGAGCAAGCATCCCCTGTTCTTCCTGTCCGACGCCGCGATCAAGAATGCCCTGGGCGAGGACCATGAGCGCGTCAACCTGCGCTCCGGCGTCAGGGGCCACGGGGCGAGCGTGGACGAGTCGGCCAGGGCGTGCCTCAGCTTCAGCTTCCTGGCCCTGAGCCGGCCAAGGGAGGGCGTCCAGGGCGAGAGCGCCATCGAGATGTACGACTGGGACATGAACGTCGCGCCGGTCACCACCAGGCAGATCCCCGGCACATACGAATGGGAGGTCGTGGATTCCAAGCGCCAGGCCGTCGCGCTGCGCAAGGGCGACATCGGCGGCTTCGAGATGGTCCAGACCGTGGGCTCGGACGGGAAGTCCTATGCCCAGACGCTGTTCTACACCGAGGGCGAGACCGACGCCGACGGCGCGAAGCACTACAAGCTGAAGGGCTTGCACATCGGCGGGAAGCAGGGCGCGGGCACCCGGGATCTTACCTATGAGCTGACGGATTACGCCTACGACATCGCCATGCCCACCTCCGATTTCCGGGTGGCGACGGTCAGGGGCACGCCCTATATCTACTGGCTTTCCACCGCGCAGAAGAAGAAGGACAGCGACCCGGATACCTGGCGGGTGTGGGTGACGATCTACGACCCCGCCACAAACACCATGTCCACCCCGTCGGTCTTTTCCGAATTTACGCTGAAAGACGGCATCGTTCCCCGCGACGTGCTGCTGACCACCGACGGACAGGGCTATTTCACGGCCACGCCGATTCCCGAGGACGGCTCGCGGAAGACCCAGCCGATGACGCTGTACAGCTTCCCGATGACCCTCAGGCCCGTGCTGACGATAAAGGATATGGTCGTGGAGGAATTGACCGTGGCCGCCGGTGATTTCGAGGACGCCAGCATCGCGCTGATGAACGAGGGCAACATGGGCGTTTCCGCCTTCGACCTGGAGCTGTACGTCCAGGAAGGCGATCAGATTGAGGTGGTGGAGACGCTTCACGCAGACTGCCTGAGGCCCGAAAACAGCACCCTGACCATGATGGGGGCCACCCAGTCCGTGACGCTGCCCAAGGGACGGCAGGCCATCTACCGCAACAGCGATTTCGACTATACCACCCGCCAGCGCGACTGGGTGCTCAGCGAACAGAAGCAGACGCTGCATCTGACGGAGAAGAAGGGGGAGGCGTGGCGTTCCAGCATGACCGAGCGGGACGCGAAAACCAATTTCGTGCAGACCGACATGCTGATGCCCGGCGCGCTTGCGGCCTTCACCGGGACGCTGAAAATCCCCGAAAACTGGAGCGGCGACAGGACGCTGTACATGCGGGTTGCCGGGATTTCATCCTATGCCAACTGGCAGGGCGCGCTGGCCAACGCCGCCGGGGTCGCGCCCGTTGCCGGTACTGCGGCCAACGCCGCCGCGACCCATGAGCTCACCTGGGCGCTGGACGAAAGCGGCGACAGGCTGGTATTGCAGACAGAAGGCCTGATGTCCAACGCGGCCTTCGCCAACGCCGTCAGCTCCGGGCTGATCGCCAGCGCCGTGGACGCGCCGGAGGGCGTCGCCCTGAATACCGCCATTCACGACCTGGAGGTGGAGCACCGCCAGTACAGCGCTTGCGACGGCACGGAGCTGCTGGACATCTGCCTGGTGAATTTCGCCGATACGAAGGACAGATTCAAGCTGACCTGTTCGGTGTATGTGGACGGCGTGGACAAGCCCTATCATATCGACCTGCCCTTCTATGCCCAGGCGGTGGCGGGTCGGGCGGCCCATACCTTCACGATGCCCCTCGACAGCCTGGTGCCCGATCCCGAGGCGCATCAGCGGGCACGGGTGGTGGTCTGCGCCGTGAACCGGGATGAAAGCGTCTATGCCAACAACGAATTCACGGTGTACCTGGGCGGCGGGGTACCGCTGCACTTTGAAGAGCAGCCCGAGGACGAGACGGTTCAGGAGGGCGAGGACGTTTCCTTCGAGGTCGCGGTGGGAGGCGGCGTGCCGCCCTATAGCTACCAGTGGCAGGTGTGGGACGAAAAGCACAGGAAATGGGTGGATCTGCCCGGCTTTACCGATCCGGCGCTCAGCCGCGAGGCCGTTGAGAAGAAATGGGACGGCTGCAAATTCAGATGCGTCGTGACCGATGCGGAGGGGACGCAAATCATCAGCCAGACGGTCACGCTCACCGTGCGGGACAGGGTGCCCACCGGCGACGACACCAGCCTGCCGCTGTATCTGGCGGTGGCGGCCGTTGCGCTGGCGCTGCTGTGGTGGACGCGTCGTCGGGCGAGCGTATAGAGAGATGCCCGCTTCAGGGCAAATTAAGGAAACACCGCACAATGCGCCATGAGCATTGTGCGGTGTTTCCTTAGCGGCCTGCCCGCTTGAGGGATGCCAATCAAAAACAGCAGCTGAAGCCGGAGGAGAACTGCCCGATTCGCGCCCCGAGCCTTGCTTTCAGCAGGTCGAAGGCGTGGTCGCCCGTGCAGTGGCCGGTAAGGATGCGTTCGATGGGCGTGGCTTCGATCTCTGCGCACAGCGCGTCCAGCGCCTCGTCCGTCAGCTTGTACAGGTGCAGGCCGCCCACGTAGGCGCAGACATCGCTGCGGCCTAGCATTTCCCGAATGTCCGCCAGTATGTTCGCCATGCCCACGTGGGAGCAGCTGTTGAAGACGACCAGCCCCCGCTGCGTTTCGATGACCAGGCTTTGCTCGTGGGAAAAATCGTCCGCGCGACGCCTGCCGCCATCGACGGTGTACAGGTCGCTGCGCAGCGCGATGGAGGAATAGTCCGCCGCCCGGTGGGGGACCAGCCATATGCCGTCCGCGAGCGCTTGTACGCCGCGGGCGTATTTTATGCGGGCGGCGTATTCCTCCAGAAATCCCCTGTGAATGCCGATGTAGTGCAGCGCGCCGTCCCTGACCCCGAAGCAGTTTTCCCGGGTTCCCTCCCGCACCCAGAACGGCGCCCTTCGGTTTATCGAAAAAAAGGTGTCCAGGCCGTCCGCGTGGTCGTAGTGGGCGTGGGAGAGCACGCCGGTATCGACGCTGTCGAGAGCGATGCCCAGGCATGCTGCGTTCTGCGCAAACAGGCCGCTTGCCCCGGTGTCCAGCAAAATGCGCCTGTCGTCCGCGTCGATCAGTATGCTCAGCCCCCATTCGCCGGCCAACGGCGCATCGGCTACGTTGTCGATCAGCACGGTCATTTCCAGCTTTTGTATCATAGCGCGTTCACCACCCGATGACATAAATAAAATTAACGTCTCGCGACATAAAAGTGCCTTGACCCGGAGATGGGTCTTAATGGTATGATTATACCACAGAGGTATTGATAACGCAATTACTGTGAATGCTGGTATGAAGATTCGCAGAAGGTAATAACGGACACGGGAGAATGTCGCTTTGATCAACTATTATTCTTCAATCATACTCTTGTCGCTGATGACGCTGGCGGTGCTCAGCGTTCTGATATATGAAAATGCCCGCATCCCCGGCGCGGATAAACGGCTGCTCTATCTCACCTACGCGCTGATTGCCCTTTCCGCAATGGCGGAGTGGTGCGGCGTCTATTTGGACGGAGACGCCCGTGTGCCGGCGTGGATTTTGAAATCGATCAAATGTGCGGACTACATCCTCACGCCCATGGCGGGCGGCGCGCTGGTCTTTCAGATGCACCTGAGCAACAAATGGCAGAGGTCGCTGAACGGCATACTCGTGGCGAACACCGTGTTTCAGATCGTGTCCCTGTTCACCGGCTGGATGGTGACGATTGACGCGCAGAACCACTACGTTCACGGCCCGCTGTACGGCGTGTTCCTCATCGTCAGCATGGCGATCATCGGGGTCGTGGCCATACAGTTCGTGCTCTACGGCAGGTCGTTCCGCAGGCAGAACCGAAAATCGCTCTACGGGATCCTGGCGCTGGTGGTGACGGCGATCTTCCTGCAGGAGTTTTTTTCGGGAGCCATTCGCACGGCCTACCTCGGGTTGACCATCGGGGCCGCGCTGATGTTTATTCACTATACCGAGTTTTCCCAGCTGGCGACGGACGATTTTGTGTTCCAGCAGCAGCTTGCCCTGGAAACCGACACGCTGACGGGCGTCTACAGCCGATACGCCTATTCCAAAGCGCTGAAGGAATACGACGCCGCCGGCGCGCTGCCGGAGGGCTTCGCCGCGTTCACCATCGACATCAACGGCTTGAAAAAGGTCAACGATACCATCGGACACGAGGCCGGCGACGAGCTGATTCTCGGCGCGGCGCGGTGTATCCGGCTGGCGTTCATTACGGGAAGGTGCTTCCGAACCGGCGGTGACGAATTCGTCGTGCTGACCGACAGCATGAACCGCGTGAGCGCGGATGTGACGCTGAGCCGCCTGCAGCGGGAGGCGAACAAGTGGCACGGGGAAAAGGTGAAGGCGCTGCACCTGGCCGCCGGCTATGCCCTGGCCGAGGACTATCCGGACCTGACGTCGGAGAAGCTGGTACACGAGGCGGATCTGGCGATGTACGAGGCAAAGGCGGAGTATTACAGAAAGACCGGCATAGAGCGAAGGAGAAGGTAGGAAATGGACGTCCCTGCGGACGAAAGCAGTACTTCCGCAGTTTTGGCGTCGTTGCCTTGAAGGGTGAATTTGAGGCTGTACACCGCTGCGAAAATGTGCTATGATTGACACAGAGGCTGCGATTGCCCCGAAGGGGCGTCGGAGAACGGGCCGGTATGGCTGTGGGAGGTCATTGTGAGGACGAAATACGGCGGGACGATCCGTCGCGCGCTGGCGACGGGATTGCTGATATTGTGGCTGCTGTGCCCGGCTTCCCAGGCCGATGGCCATGTGACGACGACGGGATCGCTGAACATGCGCAAGGGCCCGGGGCTGGATTACAGGGTCATCTGTTCCATTGAAGCAGGGACGCGCCTGCCCTTTGACCGCACGAGCGAGGATGACCGGGACGTGGTGTGGTATCGCGTCAGCTATGAGGGGCGGCGCGGCTGGGTTTCGTCGAAGCTCGTCCAGCGGGAGCGCGAATCGGACGCGGTGATCACGACGACCAACGACGCCCGGCTGCGTTCGGGCCCCGGGAACGAGTACGCCTCCCGGCTGGTGATAGACGCGGGCACGGTGCTGCCCTATGACAGGATTGCCGAGGACAGGGACGGTTCGACATGGTATCGCGTTCGCTACAGGGACAAGTCGGGGTGGGTATCCTCGCGGTATGTCCGCCCTGGTACGGCGGACATTGCCGGGACGGTGACGACGATCGGCGACGTTCATCTGCGCAGCGGCCCTTCTCTGGAGCATTCCTCCAGGGCCATCGTGCCCGAGGGCGCGGAGCTGGCCTATGACCGCACGGAGCAGGACGCGCGGGGCGTGACCTGGTATCGCGTCGGCTATGCCGGAATGAGGGGATGGATATCCTCGGTGTACGCCAGGGAAGACGGTTCTTTGGACGCGCGGATTCGGACCACGGGCAGCGTGCATCTGCGCGCAGGCGCGGGCCTGGATTATGAGTCCCGCTGCGTCGTGGACGAGGGCGTGACGCTGACCTATGATCGCACGGAGCAGGACGCGCGGGGCGTGACCTGGTACCATGTGAATTACAAGGGTACGAAGGGCTGGGTGTCGTCGCGCTTTGTGGAGCGCAGGTAATGCCAGGCCGCGCTGTCCTGAGCGTGTGATGCTTTTGTGACGGTTCGCATCGTATAATCTCTCCGACGGGAACGACAGTGGGCTGTTCCGGGGCGTTATCGCAAGGAGGCATCGCTATGATTATGATGAAGAAATGGATTCCTCTGTTGCTGGTCGGGGCCATTGCCCTGCTGGGCTTTGCCGTGGCCGAGGGCAGCGACGCCGCGGTGGATGAAAAGATCATCGATCGCTTTTCGGATACCTGGGTGGACGGCGGCATGGCCGTGGAAATCTGGTATGACGAAGGCGCGTTTCATTGCCGCGCCACGCTGGATATGGGCAACGATGAGACCAACGTATGGCACTATGACAGCTGCCGCTACGACGCCGGGAAGGACGTGCTGGTCTGCGAGGCGGGCAGGCGCGCCCTGGAGCACTATGACGAGGCGGCGAAGGAAATGAAGTCGGAGCAGGTCGCCGGGGATCTGACCGCCGAATTCTGTTTTGACGGCGGCGAGAAGCTGCTCTGGAACGATTCCGAGGGCCTTGCCAGGGGCGTTGAGCTTCAGCGGCTCGAAGCGGCCGAGGAAGCCGAGTGGAAGGCGGCCCAGGCGTTCGTCGGACGCTGGGGCTGCGGGCGCGCCACCATAGACATCACCGAACGCGAGAACGGCAGCTTCGGCGTGGAAATAACCTGGGGCAGCAGCGCCTGGGAGTGCGCCGAATGGAACTACGCCTGCGCCTACGACGGGATCAAGGGTGAGATGCGCGCTTACGAGCCCGGCGTGAAGGCCGTCGTCACCTATGGCGAGGACGGGGAGGTCGCATCCAGGGTCACGGAATACGAGGACGGCGCGGCGACCTTTACCATAGACGGCGACGGCATGCTGATCTGGAACGACGCGAAGGAGAACGCCGGCGAGGGCATGCGGTTTGAGCGCGGCGAAATGCCTGAGAGCGTTGGCTGAGGGGATTCACCGCTGTGCCCTGTTTGCGCGGGTCATCCCGTTTTGCGGCATCCGGGCGTTTTGGTTATGACGGAAGAAGGATATGCAGTGAAAAAAATACGCTTGATACTGTTGGCCGCTGCGGTTGTGCTGTGCGCGACGGCGGCGCTGGCCGATCCGGACGTGCCGGAGGCTACCGCCGGCCCGCAGGCCACCGCCGCGCCGCAGGCGCAAAGCGACGGAGCCGGCGATCCGTCCAGGGTGGATCTCAGCCGTTTCAGCATACCGCGGATTCACGCGCCCGTCATTCCGCAGATCGAGGTGCCGGAGGTGCCCGAGATCGAGGTGCCGGAGATACACACGCCTGCCCCGACGCAGAAGCCGAAGATCGAGGTGCCCGAGATTCCCGAAGTGGAGCGCACCGAGCTGGAAGCGCCGGCGGCGACACCGGACGCATGGCCGCAGGTCGATGAGGCGCTGGAGGCGTTGGGGATCGACGCTTACCGCGCCCTCTACGATGCGCTGAGCGCCGGGGAGACGGTGGGCGAGGGGAGCCGGGGCGACGCGGCCAGGGGCTTGCAGCAAATGCTGGTGGCCTTCGGCCAGAAGGTGGCGGTGGATGGCATCGTGGGCCCCAAGACCATCGCCGCGTTGAAGGCGGTACAGGCCCAATATGGGCTTCCCCCGAGCGAAAAGCTGGATGCCGCGGACCTGGCGACGCTGCTGCCGCTGCTGTTGACGGCAGGCCAAAGCGAATAGAAGGGGAACAAAGCATGGGGCCGCCGCGTCCAAACCACGGCCTCATTATACTTCTCTCAGACTGAACCGGCGATTCCGGGGACGGCTTTCGCTGTTTTTAGCCTGAGGGAAGACTTAAGGAAACACCGCACAATGCTCATGGCGCATTAATACTCTTCTCAAATAAAAATGCAACATCTGTGGGCGCCTTTTTCGCCCTGGCTTTGCGTCACTCCGGTCAACGATGCGCTGCATCGCCTCCCTCCGTTCCGCGTTGCCAGAACGAAAAATCCATCCCACATCTTGTTCCATTTTTAATTGAGA